>JBBILK010000029.1:0-6642 GCA_037444965.1 Actinomycetota bacterium
AGTACGGCCGGCCGCTCGAGTTCCCGCTCACCTGGGAGGACCACGACCAGGTGGCCGAGTTCTTCACGCGCCCCGACCAGGATGTCCCGCTCTACGGCGACGTCAACACGCTCGCGCCGTTCTGGTGCGCGGTCAAGTGGAACGAGCGCTTCGTGTCGGCCGCGAACCCGAACCTCGTCTACTTCAACGACGACGGCTCTGCGAACGTCAACAACGACGCAGGCGTCCGCGCGTTCGCGGAGCTCCTGAAGTCGCTCGACTACCATCCGCCGGGCGCGCTCGAGAAGGACTGGCTCGCCCAGTACCAGCTGATGGGCGCCGGGAGCGGCTTCATGGGCGGCTCGTTCCCGAACCAGACGAAGCTCGTCCCGGGCAACCCGGACCTCGACACGGGCAACGTCGGCCAGTACATCAAGACCGACGTCACGCCGGGCCGGGTCGTCGACGGCGCGCTCGTCCGGCGGCCGGTCATCTTCTACAACATCAGCTACAGCGTGAACGCCTTCGCCGACCCGTCCCACCACGAGGCGGCTACCTCTTCCTCCAGTGGGCCGGCGGCGCTCGCGTCTACACCTGGCTGACGTTCAACCCGGGTGGCTACCAGGATCCGCACCACGTCTACACCCTCAGCGACCCGTACACGGCACAGAGCTACAAGCCGCAGCCGCTCGGGCAGTTCGCGAACATCATCCCGCGCACGGCCCCGCCGATCACGCTCAAGGGCGGCGGCGCCTACCGCGATGGGCTCTCCGAGGAGCTGCAGAAGGTGCTCACGAAGCAGCAGTCCCCCGAGCAGGCCGCCAAGGCGCTCGAGGACCGCTGGAACAAGATCACCGAGGACGTCGGCGCCGACATCCAGGTCGAGGCGCTCCAGACGCTGAAGGCGTCGTTCCCGACCGTCGTCGACACGCCCGGCGCGCAGCTGCCGGTGACGGAGATCTCGACCGCCGTCGGCTAGCCTTCGTCACGCGAAAGGCCGGATGGAGGCACATACCGAAGAGCTGAAAGCCCGGCAGGCGCCCGCAAGGCGCCTGCCGGACTTCGGTGGTCGCCAGGAGAAGTCGGTCGCGCGCACGCTCGTCGCGCCCGGCCAGCTGCTGATGGCGTTCATCGTCCTCTTCCCGGCCGCGATCGCGATCTACATCGGCTTCACGAGCTGGGGGCCGACGACCGGCGTCGACTTCTGGCACGCGTACGAGTTCTGGCACTGGTTCGACGGCTACTGGGAGGCGCTCACCACCGTCGCCTTCTGGGAGGCGATGTGGCGGACCGTGCTCATCACCGTCGTCTGCGTGGCCGTCGAGTTCCTGCTCGGGTTCGGGCTCGCTCTGCTGCTGCTGAAGAACTTCAAGGGGCGCGGGCTCGTGGTCGTGTTCTTCCTGCTGCCGATGATGGTCGTCCCGGCCGTCTCCGGCTTCATCTTCTTCATGATCTACCAGCTCGACGGGCCGCTGAACGAGGCTCTCGACCTCCTCTTCGGCGTCGGTCCCGTCAACTGGCTCCAGAACGCCGACATCGCCATCTGGTCGGTGATGGTGGTCGACATCTGGCAGTGGGCGCCGCTCATGTTCCTGATCTTCCTCTCGGGCCTCGCTGCGCTCCCCGAGGATCAGATGAACCAGGCCCGGATCCTGGGAGCGAGCTTCTACCACCAGCTGCGCTACCTCGTGATCCCGATGATGAAGCCGATCCTCCTGATCGCGCTCATCATCCGCGCGATCGAGGCGTTCAAGATCTTCGACGCCATCTACCTGCTCACGCAGGGCGGGCCGGGGAACGCGACCGAGAACATCTCGCTCTACCTCTTCGACGAGACCTCGGCGAACACGCGCTGGGGCTACGCGAGCTCGGTCGCGATCATCGTCCTGATCCTCGTCAGCGTGATCGGCTACTGGGCGATCCGGCCGATCGAGCAGGCGCAGGAGGAGACGCTCGAGGAGCTCACGGGCGCCGAGCTGGCCGCTGACGTCGCCGCCGAGCAGCGCGTCGAGGAAGCGATCGAGGCGGAGGCCCGCGTCTGATGGCGGCGGTCGAGGAAACGCGCACCACGTTCGTCGCACCGCCGGCGTCGCGTACGCCGAGGTGGCTCAAGCCCACGGGACGGATCCTGACGATCGTGCTGATCGGGGCGCTGTTCGCCTTCCCGCTCTACTGGGTAGTGACGATGTCGTTCAAGCCGTTGCCCGAGTGGAACCCGCCCGGGAAGGTGTACTGGTGGCCGGACAACCCGACGCTCGAGAACTACGAGAAGATCCTCGGGATCTCGAGCGGCGAGCAGAGCGTGTTCGCCACCGGGCGCTCCCGGTCGGCCGTCGAGTTCCTCGTCAACTCGGTCGTCGCGGCGATCGGCGGAACGATCCTCGCGCTCATCGTGGGCATCTTCACCGCCTACGGGATCGCGCGCTTCAGAGCGGGCGGAAGAATGCTGCCGTTCCAGATCCTCCAGCTACGGATGTTCCCGCCGATCGCGATCATCATCCCGCTGCTCTTCTTCTACGTCGAGATCGGCCTCTGGAACAAGGAGTACTTCGGCTGGTTCAACCTCGGGCTGATCGTCCTCTACGGAGCGGTCACGTTCCCGTTCGTCGTCTGGCTGATGCGCAGCTTCTTCCAGGAGGTGCCACGCGAGATCTCCGAAGCGGCGATCGTCGACGGCTGCACCCAGTGGGGCGCGTTCTTCAAGGCCGTCCTCCCCCAGGTGAAGGGAGGGCTGGCCGCGACCGCGCTCTTCGTGTTCATCCTCAACTGGTCGGACTTCCTGATCGCCAAGGTGATGACGCAGGACAACAACTCGACCGCTCCCGTGTACCTGCAATCGCTCCAGGGCGGAGCGTCGGGCAACGAGTACGGTCTCCAGGCCGCGCTCGCCTGCATCCTGATCATTCCGCCCGCGGTCTTCGGCCTCCTCATCCAGCGCTACCTCGTCCGCGGCCTCACCTTCGGCGCGATCAAGCGCTGATCACACGATGGCGCAGATTCGACTCGAGAGCCTGACGAAGCACTTCGGCGAGGTGAGAGCCGTGCAGGATCTCTCCTTGATCGCGGAGCACGGCTCGTTCATCGCGCTCCTCGGCCCGTCGGGCTGCGGGAAGACGACGACGATGAACATGATCGCGGGCCTCGAGAAGCCGACGAGCGGCGAGATCTACTTCGACGACGAAGCGATCTCGCGGCTCGAGCCCGGCCAGCGGAACGTCGGCTTCGTCTTCCAGAACTACGCGATCTTCACGCACATGTCGGTCTACGACAACCTCGCCTTCGGCCTGCGCGTTCGCAAGCCCCGGCCGGCGCGCGAGGAGGTCGACCGCGAGGTACGCAAGGTGGCCGAGACGGTCGGGCTCGCGCAGGCGCTCGACCGCCGGGCCGCGCGGCTCTCGGTGAACGACCTGCAGAAGGTCGCGCTCGGGCGAAGCATGATCGTCCGGCCCGCGATCTTCCTGCTCGACGAGCCGTTCTCGAACCTCGACGCGGCCTTCCGCGCCTACATGCGGGCGGAGCTGAAACGGATCCAGCACGAGATCGGCCAGACCATGGTCTACGTGACGCACGACCAGGTCGAGGCGATGGGCATGGCCGACCGGATCGCGGTGATGAGCCTCGGCGTGCTGCAGCAGTACGGGACCCCGGACGAGCTCTACAACCGGCCGGCGAACCGTTTCGTCGCCAACTTCATCGGCTCGGTGCTGATGAACTTCCTGCCCTGCGCCTACACGAAGGACGGCGACCGCGCCCTCGTCACGCCGACGGAGGGCGAGAGCGGCGCGATCGACGTGAGCGACCGCAGGGCCGCGATCGAGGGCCGGGAGGATGCCGCGAGCAGCCTCACGCTCTCGATCCGCCCCGAGCGGGTGCGCATCGTCCCTCCCGACTCCGGCGAGGCCACGCTGCGAGCGAAGGTCGCCCTCGTCGAGCCGCTGGGCTCGAGAGACATCATCCACCTCCGGTTCGGAGAGCACGACCTGAGGGCGGTCGGCGCTCCCGGTCGCCGCCCGCACATCGGCGACAACCTCGGCCTCGTCTTCGATCCGGCCGCCGTCCACGTCTTCGACGACGCGACCGGCCTCGCCCTTCGCTAGCCATGGCCTCGATCCGTCTCGACAAGATCACGAAGACCTTCGGTCCGGTCACGGCGCTCAAGAGCGTCTCGCTGCACGTGAACGACGGGGAGTTCTTCGCCATCCTCGGGCCGCCCGGGGCGGGAAAGACGACGACGTTGCGAACGATCGTCGGCCTCGAGACGCCCGACGAGGGAGACGTCTACCTCGACGAGGAGCGGGTCACCGACGTCTGGCCGGGCGATCGCGACGTGGCGCTCGTGTTCCAGAACCTCGCCCTCTATCCGGACAAGACGGTGTACAACAACCTCGCGTTTCCGCTCAGGCAGCGGAAGACGCCGAAGCCCGAGATCGAGCGCCGGGTCGCGGAGACCGCGCGGATCCTCCACATCGAGCACCTGCTGAAGCGCAAGCCCGCGAAGCTCTCGGGCGGGGAGCGCCAGCGGGTCGCGCTCGGCCGCGCGCTCGTGCGTGACCCCAGGGCCTACCTCCTGGACGAGCCGATCTCGGCGCTCGACGCCCTCCTCCGACTCGAGATGCGCACCGAGCTGAAGCACCTGCAGCGGGACCTGAAGCGGACGCTCGTCTACGTCACGCACGACCAGGTCGAAGCGATGAGCATGGCCGACCGCATCGCCGTCCTCCGCGAGGGGGAGATCCAGCAGGTCGCGGTGCCAGAGGACGTCTACCACCGGCCCGCGAACCGCTTCGTCGCCACCGTGATCGGCTCGCCGCCGATGAACTTCCTGCCTGCGACGGCGTCCTGGTCGGACGGGAGCCTTCGGGTCGACCACGTCGCGTTCTCGCTCTCCGCGCGCGCGCCCGAGGTACGGGCGAAGCTCGGCGAGGGCGCGTGCTGGGTCGGCATCCGGCCGGAGGACATCCACATCGAGGCGGACGGCGGCGAGGGCGTACCGGCGAGCGTCTACGTGACCGAGCCGCTCGGCGGCGAGACCGTCGTCGACCTCCAGCTCGCCGATCGCGTGGTCAAGGCGCTCGCGCCGGCCACCCTTCAGCTCCGCAGCGACCAGCCGGTGCGCGCGCAGCTCGATCCGCACCGCCTCCACATCTTCACGGAGGCGGGCGAAACCGTCCTCTCCGCGGCCGGCGCGGACGTGTTCCAGCTGACCGTCCTGTAGCGCTACGCGCCCACGCCCGCCACGAGCACGTACTTCACGTCGAGGTACTCGTCGATCCCGAACGCGCCGCCCTCACGGCCGAACCCGGACTCCTTGACACCCCCGAACGGCGCGTTCGCCGCGCTGATGATGCCGGCATTCGCCCCGACGATGCCGTAGTCGAGCTTCTCGGCGACGCGGAGCAGCCGCGCGTAGTCGCGGGTGTGGAAGTAGGCGCAGAGGCCGTACACGCTGTCGTTCGCGAGGCGGATCGCCTCCTCCTCGGTCTCGAACGGCGTCACGCCGCACACCGGCCCGAACGTCTCCTCGTAGGAGATCAGCATCTCGGGTGTGACGCCGTCGAGCACCGTCGGGCTGTAGAACGAGCCGCGGCCGTAGTCGCCCTCGGTCAGCCTCGTGCCGCCCGTGAGCAGCCTGGCACCCCGCGCGATCGCGTCCTGCACGTGCTGGTCGGCCTTGTCGACCGCGCGGTCGTCGATGAGCGGGCCGATCTGGACGCCCGGCTGGTCACCGGGCCCGACCACGAGCTTGGTCACCTTCTCCGCGAGCAGCGAGACGAACTCGTCGTAGATGCCGCGCTGGACGTAGGTGCGGTTCGCGCACACGCACGTCTGCCCGGCGTTGCGGAACTTGGACGCGATCAGCTGCTCGGCCGCCTCGTCGAGGTCGGCGTCGTCGAAGATGAGGTACGGCGCGTGGCCGCCGAGCTCGAGCGAGAGCCGCTTGACCTGGTCGGCGGAGCGGCGGATCAGCTCCTTGCCGACTTCGGTCGAGCCGGTGAACGAGATCTTCCGCACGCGCCGGTCGGCGAAGATCGTCTCCGCGACCATGCCCGACGAGCGCGAGGTGACGAGGTTGACGACGCCCGGCGGAGTACCGGCGTCCTCGATCGCCCGCAGGATCAGTGCCGCCGTGAGCGGCGTCGCGCTCGCGGGCTTGACGACGCTCGTGCACCCGGCGGCCATGGCCGGCCCGAGCTTGCGGGTCATCATCGCGGCGGGGAAGTTCCACGGGGTGATCGCGGCTGCGACGCCGACCGGCTGGCGCAGCACGATCACGCGGTTGACCGGGTTCATGGGCGGCACCACCTGCCCGTAGACACGCTCCGCCTCGCCCGCGAACCACTCGAGGAAGCTCGCCGAGTACTCGGTCTCGCCCTTCGCCTCGGTGAGCGGCTTCCCCTGCTCCGCGGTCATCACCGCAGCGATCTCGTCCGCGCGCTCGCGGATCACGTCGGCGGCGCGGCGCAGGATGCGGCCGCGCTGCAGCGCCGACAGCCCCTGCCATTCGGGCAGCGCCCCGGCCGCCGCGTCGATCGCCGCGGTGACCTCCCCGGCGGTGGCATTCGGCACCGAGCCGACGACCTCGCCGGTCGCGGGGTTCGTGACGTCGAACCGCTCCCCGCTCGCCGTCTCCGTCCACTTGCCGCCGATCAGAAGCTGCTCTTC
>JBBILK010000029.1:6742-12035 GCA_037444965.1 Actinomycetota bacterium
ATCGGCGCGACCGCTGGACGCCGTGGCGCAGCGTCCCGACGCCGTCGACCTCGATCTCGACGACGTCGCCGTCCTCGAGCGTGAACTCGTCCGGCGGGACGAGACCGGTGCCGGTGAGGAGGACGGCGCCGTGCGGGTGCGACAGCTCGCGGAAGAGGTACGAGACGAGCTCCTCGAAGGAGCGGCGCATCCTCGCCGTCGACGTCTCGCCCTCGTACGCGACCGCGCCGCCGCGCTCGATCCGGAGGGAGATGGCCGTCGAGCGGGGGCGGTCGCCGAGGTCGCGCGCGAGCACGATCGTGTCCGAGAGCCCGAGCGAGCCGTCCCAGATCTTCGCCTGCGAGAGGTAGAGCGGGTTCTCGCCCTCGATCGAGCGCGAGGAGAGGTCGTCGCCGACGAGGTAGCCGGCGATCTCGCCCTGCGCCGTCAGGACGAGGCCGAGCTCCGGCTCGGGGACGTCCCAGGTCGAGTCGGCGCGGATCGTGAGCGGCGCCCCGGGCGGCGGCACGCGGTACGCGGGTGACTTGAAGAACAGCTCGGGCCGCTCCGCCCCGTAGATCAGGTCGTAGGCCTGCGCCACTGCGGACTCGTCGACGCGGGCCTGTCGCGAGCGCTCGTAGGTCACCCCCGACGCCCATACCTCCTGCCGGTCGACCGGCGCGAGCGTCTCGACCGAGCCTTCCAGTGGAGCGGCGTCCAGGGCCCGGTCGGCAGCCTCGTGCAGCGCGTCGAGGCCCGCCCCGAGCAGCTCGGCGAGGGACGGCCCGAGCGGATGGAGCGCGCCCCCGGCGGCGAGGACGCAGAGCTCTTCGCTCCTGGAGCGAACGCGGCGGAGGCCGTTCATCGGAGGAGCGGGCTACCGCCGGCGGTCTTCGTGATCCAGAAGCCGCCGTCGACGGGGATGACGGCGCCGTTCACGTACGAGGCGGCCTTCGAGGCGAGGAAGACGCACACATCGGCGATCTCCTCGGGCCGGGCGAGCCGGCCCGCGGGGATGCCGTCGACGAACCCCTCCGGGTCGGCGCCCTCGATCCACCCGTGGGCGACGACGTTCGCGGTGATCCCGCTGCCGCCGACCTCGACCGCCCCGACCTGGGCGATCGTCGAGAGGAAGCCGCCCGCCGTCGCGGCGAGCGCGGCACCCTGCACAGGGCGGATCGACGCCGTCGAGACGAGGAAGATCACGCGACCGGGGACGCCGCGCTCGAGGAACGAGCGGACCTCGTCCTGCGCCGCGAAGAACGCCTGCTTCGCGGCGTTCACCGTCGCCTGCCACTCGTCGTCGCCGAGCTCGAGGAACCTCCCCGCCGGCAGGGAGCCGACGCCGACCACGACGGTGTCGACCTCCGCCCGCTCGGCGAGCGCGCCGACGACGGCGGCCTCGAGCGCCGGCGGCACGTTCAGGTGGACGACGCTGGCCATCAGTACTTCCCCACCACGAAGCCGCCGTCGACGCGCAGGAACTCGCCCGTGACGTAGTCGGCGCCGGACGAGCAGAGGTAGGCGACCGCGTAGCCCTGCTCGATCGCCTCCGACGGTCGCGGGATCGGGATCAGTTCGAGCGTCGCCTCTTCGTCCTCCTTCGTACGGAGGCCCGGCGAGCGGTCGTTCAGCTGCGACTTCACCCAGCCCGGGCCGATGTGGTTGACGGTGATCCCGTACTCCGCGAGCTCGATCGCCATCGTCTCGCAGAGCGCCCGCAGTCCCTGCTTGGTGGCGCCGTACACGGCCATCGTCGGGAAGCACATCTGCACGTGGACGGAGGACGTGAAGACGATCCGCCCGCCGCGACCGCCTGCGATCATCGCCTTCGCGGCCGCCTGCCCGACGTTGAAGGCGCCGGTCAGGTTGACGCCGACGATCCGGTCGAACGACGCTTCGCTGATCTCGGCCCACGGCTCCCAGTCGGCGGTGCCGGCGTTCGAGCAGGCGATGTCCAGGAGGCCGAGCTGGCGCTCGACCTCCTGGATCAGCCGATCGACCTGCGGCCGGTCCGAGACATCCGCCCTCACGAAGATCGCACGCCGGCCCAGGCCGCGAATCTCCTCGGCGAGCTGCTCGCCCTGGTCCTCGAACGCCACGTCGGCGCAGGCGACGTCGCAGCCCTCCCCGGCGAGCGCGAGCGCGATCCCGCGGCCGATCCCCCGCTCGTGCGAAGCGCCGGTGACGAGCGCGACCTTGCCCTCGAGCCTCATGGAGCCTTCCTCGCCGCCCACGCCCGCTCGAAGCCGGCCTTGCCCCGCTTCACGACCTCGAGCGGATCCTGCTTCCACAGGGAGTCCTCGAAGTCCATGTCGCTGAACGACCCGTCGTCCGAGAAGATCTCGAGGTCGAACCAGCCGACCACTCCCGCGGCCTCGAGCGCCCCGAAGATCGCCGGCAAGTCCATGATCCCCTCGCCGGGAAGAGCCCGGTCGAAGTCGTTCCTCGTCTCGGCTCGCCAGTCGCAGATGTGGACGCTCGGGACGATCCGGCTGCCGTGCTTGACCGTCTCTTCGATCACCCCGTCCGTGTCCCAGAGGTGGTACACGTCGTACAGGAGCTTGACGTTCGGCTCGCCGATCTCGTCCATGAGCTCGATCGCACCGGGGATGTCGCCCACGAGCGACCAGGTGGCGTAGACCTTCCGGTGGAGCGGCTCGACGCCGAGCGTCAGCCCGTACTCTGCCGCCACCCTCGCAGCCTGGCGCATCCCGTCGACGTAGACGCGCCGGGCCTCGCCGAGGTCGACGCCCTCTCCCGGATGGCCCGTGACGGTCAGGATCACCGCCGGCTCGAACGGCGCGAAGCGGCGGATCGCGGCACAGAGCTCCACCGTTCGCTCCTTCGGGTCGTCCGGCCCCGGAAAGGGAACGGGCCAGATCGAGAGCACGGCGGGGATCATCGTCGTCGCCTTCAGGCCGCTGTCGCGCAGCCGGGCAAGGGCGTCGGCGTCATCCAGGCCCTCGAGCTTGAACTCCCAGATCCCGATTCCCTCGACGCCCGCCTCGCGGTAGATCTCGAGGTCCTGCTCGTAGGTCTGGTGGAACGTCGTGACCTCGGAGACGGAGAACTTCGGCTCGGCCATCTGGACCTCCTACGGCTTGATGACGGTCTTGATCACGTCGTCCTCGCGGTTCAGCACCCGCTCGATCGCCGGCGCGATCCCGTCGAGCGAGGCCGAGTGGGTGATGATCTTGTCCGTGTCCACCTTCTTGTCGGCGAGGATCCGCAGCGTCTTCGGCCACTGCAGCGGGTAGAGCAGCGAGAAGCGGATCGTCTTGTCGAGATAGAGGTTCGAGAGGAGCGGCACGGAGATCGCGTCCTCCGGCCCCGCGAGCCCCATCAGCACCACCGTCGAGCCCGGGCCGGAGATCTCGATCGCCTGCTGGTTCGCCGCGACCGAGGCCGTGGCGACGAGCACGCGGTCGGCGAGCGCGCCGCCGTTCGCGTCCTGGATCGCCTTCGCGATGTCGGGCTGGTAATAGGGCGAGGACTCGTCCTTGTCGTTCCAGACGTAGTCGGCGCCCATCGACTTGCCGATCTCGAGCCGGTAGTCCCGCGTGCCCACCAGGGCGACACGGGCACCCTCGTTCCGGAGCAGCTGCACCATCGAGAGGCCGACGGGGCCAGGGCCGTAGACGACGGCGAAGTTCTCGGGCTCGATCTCGGCCCGTTGCACGGAGTAGACCGCGGACGAGAGCATCTCCACGAACGCCCCCTGCTCGTTCGAGAGCGAGTCGGGGAGCTTGTAGGCGTGAGCGATCTTGGACTTGACGAACTCGGAGAAGCCGCCGTCCATCGTCACGCCGAGCACGGTCAGGTTCTGGCAGAACTGGAGCTTGCCGGCGCGGCAGGCGTTGCAGGCGTTGCAGCTCTGCACGGGGTTCAGCGCGACGCGGTCACCCTCGGCGAGACCGTACTGCTCGGCGAGCTTCCCCGCCTGCACCACCTGGCCGCAGATCTCGTGGCCGAGGACGAGCGGGCCCTTGCCCGTCGGCGTGCCGACCGGGCTGCGGCCGTAGTAGTACTCGATGTCGGAGCCGCAGAAGCCGCACGCGAGCACCTTGACGATCACCTCGTCGGGGCCGGCCTCGGGCTCGGGGACGTCCTCGACACGGAGGTCCTCCGCCTCGTAGAACACGGCTGCCTTCATTCTCTACCTCCTCCGGGCCGGACGGGTCCGGCCCCTACCGGTTGCGGACGTAGCGGTCGAGCATCTCGTTCAGGGTGATGACGCCGTCCCAGGTGTCCTGCCAGGCCTTCGAGCCCATCGGGATCGAGTCGACCGCCCACCAGACGCCGTCGTAGGCATCGGCGAGGACGGGCATCAGCTCCTCGAAGTCGATGATCCCCTCGCCGAAGTTGCACTTCGTCCCGAACATGTTCAGGCAGGTGTTCATGTCCGTGTCGCAGAGGTGGATGTGGCCGATCGAGCCCTTCGGGAGCATCTTCACGAACTCGATCTGGTTCGGAAGCGTCTCGGCCGGCTGCACGTGGTTGTGCCCGACCACCCCGCAGGCCTGGAAGTGACCCGTGTCGTACATGAGCTTGAAGTGGGAGTGGCCGACGTCGTTCAGCATCTTCACCGTCTCCGACGGCTTGTTGAAGGGCTGGAGCGACTCGAGCTCCCAGAGCATCGTGATGCCGTACTCCTTGCCCCGCTCCGCGTGGTGCTGGAACGTGCGCACGACGCGATCCCAGATCTCGTCGTAGTCGGCGCCGTACGGAAGCGGCCCGGCGGCTCCCGGGTCGACCCGCATACCGGGAATCTCCATGTCGGCCGAGAGCGCCAGGTAGCCCTCGAAGTACTGGATGTACTCGTCGTAGACCTCCTGCGAGCCGGTCGCCCACGGCAGCCGGAAGAGGTCGCCGTACGGGCCGGGCGCGATGCCGGCGATCTCGAGCCCGAGCTCGTCGTTCAGCCACTTCTTCAGCTTCGTCCGGCTCGCCTTGTCCGGAAACCGCTCCACGGTGCAGTGGTCGAAGAACCCACCGAGCTCGATGCCGTCGTAGCCGAAGGCCGAGAGCACCTGCGCGACCTGCTCGAGCGTGGCCATCTTGTCGAAGCCGAAGGCCATGCACCAGCTGCCGCGACAGACCTTTGCTGCAGCCATCCTTTCCTCCTCTCTAGTCCATGTGGAGCCCGCCGTTGACGTCCACGTGGGCTCCGTTGACGAAGCTCGCGGCGTCCGACGCGAGCACGACCACCATCGCGGCCACCTCCTCGGGCAGGCCCGGTCGCCCGAGCGGCGTCGAGCTGACGGTCCGCTCCCTGACCTCCGGTGACCAGGACGCGATCATCGGCGTGTCG
>JBBILK010000030.1:0-12001 GCA_037444965.1 Actinomycetota bacterium
GGCAGCCCATGCTCCGAACGGGTGAATCTCAGTCGTGGACGCGCGCGATCAGCTCGGCGCGGCGGAGCACCTTCACGGCGACGCCGGCGAGGCGCACGTCGAAGCCCGAGCCCTTCGGGAAGAGCACCTTGTCGCCGGGCTCGACGCCGAGCGCATCGGGTCCCGCGACGGTGACGATGCCGGACCGACACCCGGCCTCTGCGCTGGCTGGAATAATGAGACCGCTGCGGGTCTCCGTCTCCTCGTCGGCCGGCTCGACGACCACGTAGTCGTCGAGCGGCTCCAGCGAGATCGCGACGGGCTGCGTCTCCTCCACGGAATCCGAATTCTAGGGGGAGCCGCCGCGCGAACCGGGTGCAACCGGGGTTGCTGCTCGCGCGTCTAAGGAGCGAAGCTCGATGCGAAGAGTGGTCATTACGGGGATGGGAGCGGTGACGCCGCTCGGGAACGACGTCGCCTCGACGTGGGGGGGCGCCGTCAGCGGCCGGAGCGGGGTCGACTTCGTGCGCGCCTTCGACACGAGCGAGTACCCGGTGCACATCGCCGCCGAGGTCAAGGACTTCGAGCTGAACGGCGGGCTCGTGCCGGCGAAGGAGCTGAAGCGGATCGACCGCAACATCCAGTTCGCGCTGGTCGCCGCGAAGGAGGCACTCGGCGACGCCGGCATCAACGGGTACGCGCCCGAGCGGGTCGGCGTCGTGCTCGGCTCCGGCATCGGCGGCCTCCACGAGCTGCTGCGGCAGTACGACGTGCTGCGGGAGCGAGGGCCGGGGCGCGTCTCGCCCACCTTCCTGCCGAACGTCCTGCCCGACTCGGCAAGCGGGCAGGTCGCGATCGCGCTCGGCATCCGCGGCCCGAACTACGCGGTCGTCTCGGCGTGCGCGACGGGCTCGCACGCGATCGGCGAGGCCGCGGAGCTCGTCCGTCACGGGCTCGCCGACGCGGCGCTGGCGGGCGGTACCGAGGGCTGCATCCACCCGCTCTTCTTCGCCGGCTTCTGTGCCATGCGCGGCCTGGTCGCCGAGGACGAGAACCCGTCCCTCGCGTGCAGGCCTTTCGACGCCACCCGCGCGGGGTTCGTGATGGGTGAGGGCGCCGGCGTCGTCATGCTCGAGGAGCTCGAGCGGGCCCGCGCCCGGGGCGCGACGATCTACGCCGAGGTGCTGGGCTACGGCGCCTCGAACGACGCCTACCACATGGCGGCTCCCGACCCGGACTCGGTCGGGGTCGCCGAGATGATGCGGGCCGCGCTCGAGCGCGCCGACGTCGACCCCCGGCGGGTCGGCTACATCAACGCCCATGGAACCTCGACCCCGCTCGGCGACGCCGCCGAGACGAAGGCGATCAAGGACGTGTTCGGCGGCCACGCCTACGAGCTCGCGGTCTCCTCGACGAAGTCGACGATGGGGCACCTGCTCGGAGCGGCCGGTGCGGTCGAGGTGATCATGTGCGCGCTCGCGATCCACGAGCGGCTGCTGCCGCCGACGATCAACTACCGCCACCCGGATCCCGAGTGCGACCTCGACTACGTTCCCAACGAGGCGCGCGAGGCGGAGATCGACGTGGCGCTCTCGAACGCGATGGGCCTCGGCGGCCACAACGGCTGCGTCCTGCTCGGCCGGGTCGACTGACCCGGACCGCTCAGCCCTCGACGACCTCCGGGGTCAGCTCGCCGAGCGAGGCGAGCACGACGTCCGCCGCGGCGAGTGCCTCCTGCCTCGGCGGGAACGTCGGGTTCGGAATCGCGATCACCCGCATTCCCGCCGCCCGCGCGGAGAGGATGCCGTTGCCGGAGTCCTCGATCGCGGCCGTCGAGGCGGGCTCGACGCCGAGGCGGCGCACCGCCTCGAGGTAGACGTCGGGAGCGGGCTTGCCCCGGCCCACCTCCTCCGACGAGACGGTGGTGCGAAAGAGGCTGTCGAGCCCCGCGAGCGCGAGCACGAGGTCGATCAGCGGCCGGTTCGAGGACGACGCGAGCCCGAGCGGCCAGCGCGCCGCGAGGCGACGGACGGCCTCGGCGGCGCCGGGCACGAGCGGCAGCCGCTCGCGGTAGGCGGCAGCCATCCGGCGAACGACCTCGGCGTTGATCTCCGCCGGCGTCTCGGCGAGACCGAGCGCTTCGTGCATGTAGCGAGACCACTCGAGCGAGCTCATCCCCATCATGTCCTGCTGGGCCTGCTCGTGCCAGCGCCCGTTCCGCTCGCGCACGAGCCGCTCCCGGACCCCGTCCCACACCTCTTCGGAGTCGATCAGGAGGCCGTCCAGGTCGAAGACGACGGCGTGGATCAACGGCCCCTCCCTCTGCTTGGCATCCCGGGGATCATGCACAATCCCGCCGGGTGAGGATTCTCGTCATCGGCGCCGGCCAGGTCGGGACGACCATCGTCGAGGCTCTCCACGAGGAGCACTCGATCGCCGTCGTCGACACCGACCCCGACCGGCTGAGCGCGCTCTCGTACCGCTACGACGTGATGACGCTCGAGGGCAACGGAGCAAGCCGCCGGACGTTGCGCGAGGCGGGTATCGCCGACTGCGACCTCGTCATCGCCTGCACCTCGCGCGACGAGGTGAACATCGTCGCGGGGATCCTGGCCGAGCGGCTGGCGCCGAGCGCGCGAACCATCATCCGGACGCGCAACGTCGAGTACCTCGAGATCTGGCACGAGCGCCAGCTCGACGTCGACTTCGTGATCTCCTCGGAGCTCGAGACGGCGAACGCGATCGCGCGCATCATCGGCCTGCCTGCCGCGAGGCAGACGGACGTCTTCGCCGACGGCCAGGTGATCATGGTCGAGTTCGACGTCCCGCCGGATGCTCCCGTGGGCGAGACGATTGGCCGCAAGCTCCGCGACGCCGTGATTCCCGCGAACTCGAAGGTCGCGAGCGTCATCCGGGGCGATCGGATGATCGTCCCCAGGGGCGACGAGTCCGTCGAGCCGGGAGACCGCGTGATCGTGATCGGCTCGCCGCAGGCGGCTCGCGACTGGGGACGGATCCTCGGCGGCGAGCGCAGCCGCACCGACGACGTCGTCGTCTTCGGCGCCGGCGACACCGGCGTCGCGGTGGCGCGAGTGCTTCTCGACCAGGGCGCGCGGGTGCGGATCGTCGAGCCCGACGAGGAGAGAGCGCGCGAGGTCGCGGAAGAGCTTCCGGGGGCGCGTGTCTTCAACGCGACCGGTCTCGACGCCGACTTCATCGAGCGGGAGCGGATCGGCAGCGCCGAGGCGGCGATCTTCACGATGCGCTCCGACGAGCGAAACCTCTACGCGGCGACGCTCGCGAAGCTCCACGGCGTCAGGTTCACGGTCGCCGTCGTCGCGGAGCCGGCGTCGGTCGCGGTGCTCGAGCGGGCCGGCGTCGACGTGGCCGTCAACCCGCGGATGGTCACGGCCGAAGAGATCGTCCGCTTCGCACACGACCCGCGGATCCGGCAGCTGGCGATGCTCGAGGGCGATCGCTTCGAGATCCTCGACATCGTCGTCAGGGCGGACAGCGAGCTCGTGGGCATCCCGTTCCGCGAGCTGCCGATGACCGGCTCCCTGATCGGTGCGATCGTTCGAGGGGACAGCGCGATCTTCCCGCACGGCGACGACCGCCTGGCGCCGGGCGACAGGGCGATCATCTTCGCCGAGGCGGCACGCGTCCACCAGGTCGAGCAAGCGCTGTGATCGCGCGCGTCGCCCTGACGCGACGCGCGATCCGGCCCGGCCGCCTCGGCGTCGACGCCGCCGCCGCGCTCCATCTCGTCGCCACCTTCGTCGGCTATCTGAGCGGCGCGTTCCTGCTGCCGGCGGCGGTAGCGCTCGGCTACGGCGAGCCGGTCTGGCCGTTCCTCGCCGCCGGCGGGATCACGCTCGTCACGGGCGTCGCGGTCGGCCGGCTGACCGGAGGCCGGCAGCGCGTCGGCTTGCGGGAGGGCTTCCTCGTCGTCTCGCTCACGTGGCTGCTCGTGCCGGCGTTCGGTGCGATCCCGTACCTGCTCGCCGACGAGGCCCAGCTCTCGAACCCGATCGACGCCTACTTCGAGTCGATGTCCGGGTTCACGGCGACCGGTGCGACCGCGCTCATCGACATCGAGGCACTCGACCGCTCGCTCGTCATGTGGCGCCAGTTCTCCCAGTGGCTCGGCGGGATGGGCATCGTGGTGCTCGCGATCGCGATCCTGCCCCGCCTACGCGTCGGGGGCCGCCAGCTCCTGCAGTCCGAGCTCGCCGGGCCGACCGAGATGGAGCGCCTGACGACGACGATCCGCGAGACGGCCCGGCGCCTCTGGTTCCTCTACGTCGGACTGACCGCGCTGATGATCCTCGTGCTCGCGATCATCGGCTGGAGCGGACTCGACGGTGCGATGACGCCGTTCGACGCGGTGGCGCACGCGTTCAGCGGGATCGCGATCGGCGGCTTCTCGCCGCGCAACGACTCCATCGCCGCCTTCGGCGCCGCCACGCAGTGGGCGATCGTCGTCTTCATCGCGATCGCCGGAGTGAACTTCCTGCGCCTCTACCGGCTGTTCGTACAACGCCAGCCCGGCGCCGTCACCCGTGACGAGGAGTTCCGCCTCTACCTCGCGCTGCTCGCGGCCGGCTCGGGCCTGATGCTGCTCGAGCTCGTCGCCGGGGGCTTCTTCGCCGGCGAGGAAGCGGTGCGCCACGCGGTCGTCCAGGCGGTCTCGATCATGACGACCACGGGTTTCGCGAGCGCCGACTACACGGAGTGGAGCGCGCTCGCGGGAATGACGCTGCTCGTGCTGATGTTCGTCGGCGCCTCGGCGGGCTCGACCGGCGGCTCGATCAAGGTCGTCCGGCACCTGCTGATGATGCGGATCACGCGGCGGGAGCTCGAGCAGACGGTGCACCGCGAAGCGGTCGTCCCGATCCGCCTCAACGGGGTCGTCGTCGACGAGCGGGCGCTGCGTTCCGTGATCACCTTCATCGCCCTCTACCTGCTCATCCTCGCGATCGGCGCGGTCGGACTCGTCGTCGACGCAAGGCGAGCGGCAGTCGAGATCGCGTCCTTCGACGCCATCGGCGCCGCCGCCGCCTGCCTCGGCAACGTCGGTCCCGCCTTCGGCTTCGCCGGCCCGTTCGGCTCGTACGAGCCTTTCAGCGACCTCTCGACCGGGATCCTGGCCGGGCTGATGTGGCTCGGCCGCCTCGAGATCATCCCGGTCGCCGTGCTCCTGACCCGAGGGTACTGGCGGCGATGAGCCGCGGCGCTCTCGAGCGTACGCTGGCCTCTCGTTCGCTCGGGATCGACGTCGTCGGGGCACTCAACCTCGTCGGGCGGCTGGTCAAGTACCTCTCGCTCGCCTTCCTCTTCCCGACGTTCGTCGGGCTCGGCTACGGCGACCCGGTCTGGCCGTTCCTCGCCGCGGGAGCGATCACCGCGGCCTTCGGCTTCGGGCTCGAGCGCCTGACGCGTGGCGGCGAGGCGATCGGTGCGCGCGAGGGTTTCCTCGCCGTGACGCTGACCTGGGGCCTCGCCGCGCTCGCGGCCTCGCTTCCGTACATGCTCGACGAGGAGCAGCTCCGGAATCCGCTCGACGCCTACTTCGAAGCGATGTCGGGGATGACGACCACCGGCGCGAGCACGCTGACCGACATCCCCGCGCTCGACCACACGATGGCGCTCTGGCGGCAGTTCACCCAGTGGCTCGGCGGCATGGGGATCGTCGTGCTCGGGCTGGCGGTGCTCCCGCGTCTCCGCGTCGGCGGCCGCCAGCTCATCGAGTCGGAGATGCCGGGGCCCGAGTACGAGCCGCTCGCCGTCTCGATCCGCGACACCGCTCGGCGGCTGTGGCTCCTCTACGTCGGCCTGACCGGGCTCATGATCCTCATCCTCTCGATCCTCGGCTGGACGGGCGCCGACCCGCTGATGACGCCGTACCAGGCGGCCGCGCACGCGTTCACGACGCTTCCGACCGGGGGCTTCTCGCCGCAGCCCCGGTCGGCCGAGCCGTTCGCGGCGGCGAGCCAGTGGGTGATGATCGCCTTCATGCTGGTTGCGGGCGCGAACTTCGCGCTCCACTACCGTGCGCTTCGCCGCCGGATGAACCCGCTGCGGGACGAGGAGCTGCGGCTCTACCTCGTCCTCCTCGCGGTCGGGACGCTGATCCTGTTCCTCGAGCTGCTCCGAGCGGACATCTTCGCCGCCGGCGAGACGGCGGTCCGCCACTCCCTCTTCCAGGTCGTCTCGATCATGACCACCACCGGGTACGCGAGCGCCGACTTCGCGACCTGGACGACGCTGACCTCGCTCACGCTCGTCTTCCTGATGCTGATCGGCGGCTGCGCGGGCTCGACCGGCGGCGCGGTCAAGGTCGTGCGGCACCTCCTGATCGGGAAGCTGATCCTGCGCGAGCTCGACCAGACGGTGCACCGCGAGGCCGTCATCCCGGTCCGTCTGAACGGCAGGATCGTCGACGAGCGAACGCTGCGGGCGATCCTCGCGTTCGGGCTGATCTACGTCGGCCTCTTCGTCGTCGGCTCGCTCGTGCTGACGATCGAGTCCGCCCGTGCCGGCCTCGAGGTGACGACGCTCCAGGCGATCGGGACGGCGGCGACGACGCTCGGGAACGTCGGCCCCTCCTTCGGTTTCTCCGGGCCGATGGGCTCGTTCGAGCCGTTCAGCCCGTTCGCCAAGGGCGTCATGATCCTGCTCATGTGGGCGGGGCGGCTCGAGATCGTGCCGCTCGCCGTCCTCCTGACGAGGCGCTACTGGCGGGCGTAGCCGCGGGCTGTCGCCGTCCACGGCGCGCTCCGTCCGCGACCCTTCGTACCCTTCGGGCCGTGACGGACGACATCCGCAAGGCGGTCGCGGAGTTCATCGGCTCGTTCGGGCTCACGTTCGCGGTCGGCGGCGCGGTCACGATGGCCGTCTTCGCCGAGGTGCCGGTCGTGCTGGCCGTGGCGCTCGCCGCCGGCCTGATGCTCTCGATCATGGTCTCCGCCATGGGCCACATCTCCGGCGGCCACTACAACCCGGCGGTCACCTTCGGCTTCCTCGTCACCGGTCGTATCAGCCTTCCCACAGCGGGGATCTACTGGCTCTTCCAGCTCGCGGGCGGCGTGCTCGCAGCGCTGATCCTGCGAGCGGTGTGGGACAAGGCGGTGATCGAGCTCACGCACCTCGGCGCCCCGGCGCTCGGGCCGGGCATCTCGACACTTGAGGGCTTCCTCCTCGAGCTGGTGATGACCTTCTTCCTCGTCCTTGTCGTGTTCGCGACCGCCGTCGACAAGGAGGGGGCGTTCCGCATGGTGGCCGGGTTCGCGATCGGGCTCACGATCGGGGTCGACATCCTCGTCGGGGGGCCGCTGACCGGCGCCGCGATGAACCCGCAGGTCGCGTTCGGGCTCCAGCTCGTCGGCGACGGCTGGACGAGCGCGTCCTGGATCTACTACGTCGCCTGCCCGCTCGGCGGCGCGATCGGCGCGCTCGCCTACGACCGCGTCTTCCTCGCCCCGCGCGAGGCAACCGCCTGATCCACACCCTCCCGGCGCGCCGGGGGCATGCCGAGCTTCGCTTCCACCTCGTCGAGCCAGTCGCGATGAAGTTGAACGAGCGCTCGGCCGAACGCGTGCACGAGCTCGAGGTAGCGCTGCCGGTGTGGCAAGGTCTGCGCGACGGCCACCGCCTCGCCCAGATCGGCCGCGATCTGGTCGAGCTCGGTTCTCATCGCGTCCAGGCTTCTCGCCAGGGCGGCATCGTCGGCGACGATGTCGGCCGCGAGCAGGCGCACCGTCGCCTCGCTCTGGATGCGCGGGAAGGGCGTCGGCTCCGCCGCCCACGCGCGCAGCGCGTCGCGCCCGCGGTCGCTGAGCGTGCAGTGCGTTCGCGCCCTCGTCTTTCCGGGGCGGCTCTCCGCCTGTAGGTAGCCGAGCTTCGCCAGCCGCTTCGGCTCTGCGTAGTAGTGGCTCTCCGAGGTTGCCCAGTACGCTCGCCCCCGCCGCATCATCTTGACGATGTCGTGGGGACCGGCACCGCCCTCGCCGACGAGGGCGAGGACGACGTACGAGAACGGGTTCAGACCCTCGCTTGACATAACTCCATCCTGGAGGTATTCTCGCTCCAGTCTGGAGTCTAGAGGGAGGAAGGCACCATGACAACCACACCGACTGCCACCGCCTGCCCACCGCTCTGGTTCTTCGTCAACCTCGCACGCGTGCTCGTCACGCCGCAGGAGACAGGGGGCTCGCTCGGGATCGTCGAGCTCACCGGCACGGGCGGCGAGATGCCCCCGCTGCACGTCCACCACCGAGAGGACGAGACGTTCGTGGTCCTCGACGGCGAGCTGAGCCTCCACACGCCCGGCAACTCGCAGACGCTTCGTGCAGGCGAGGTCGCTCTCGCCCCCAGAGGCATCCCGCACGCCTACCGGGTCGAGTCCGACCGGGCGCGCTGGCTGGCGATCTCGACGCCGGCAGGGTTTGCCGCGTTCGTGCTCGCAGCCGCCGACCCGGCCGAAGCGGATGAGCCGCCGCCGTCCGATCGCCCCGTCGACATGGAGCGTCTGCTGGCGGCGGCCGAGGCCTACGGCATCGAGATTCTCGGGTCCCCCGGGACGATGCCGTAGGCGCACGGCGGGGGTGGGGACCTACGGCGACTCGCCGCGGACGAGGTCGTCGTAGGTCCCTGCCTCTCGGATCACGCGCCAGCCACCTCCCTCGAGGAGCACCTCGGCGCAGAGCGGGCGCGCGTTGTACGCGGAGGCGAGCACACGCCCGTACGCCCCGGCATAGCCGACCGCGAGCAGGTCGCCGGGCTCGGGTAGCTCGAGCTCGCGGCCGAGCGCGAGGAAGTCGCCGCTCTCGCAGACCGGGCCGACGACGTCCACCGTTCCACGCGTGCGCTCTCGGCCGGCGCCGACGAGCGAGACGGGATGGAACGCGTCGTAGAGGGCGGGACGGAGCAGGTCGTTCATGCCGCCGTCGCACACGGCGACCCGCCGGCCCGGGACGTCCTTGACGTAGAGCACACGCGTGACGAAGGTGCCCGCGGGGGCGACCAGGTAGCGGCCCGGCTCGAGGAGAAGCGTCGCGCCGAGGCCGGCCGCGAGAGCCGAGAGCCGCCTCGCGTAGACCTCGACGTCGAGGTCGTCGCCGCCGTGGTAGGGGACGCCGAGACCCCCGCCGGCATCGAAGTCGCGGAGGGCGAGGCTCGCCGCTGCCAGCTTGCGCCAGAGCTCCGCCGCGCGTTCCGCGGCGGCGAAGACCGGCTCCGGGTCGAGAAGCTGCGAGCCGATGTGGAACGAGATCCCGACCGGCTCGAGCGCCGGGTTCTCCGCCGCTCTCAGGAGCTCGGCGCTGACCGCGTCCGGGGCGAGGCCGAACTTGCTCGTCGCCTGCCCGGTCGAGACGTAGGCGTGCGCGCCCGCCTCGACGTCGGGGTTCAGCCGCACCGCGACCGGCGCGCGCACGCCGAGCGCCCTGGCCTCGGCCGCGATCAGGTCGAGCTCGCCGGGCGACTCGACGTTGATCGAGCGAACGCCCGCCTCGAGCGCAGACCGGATCTCGTCGCGCCGCTTGCCGACGCCCGAGAAGACGATCCGCTCGCCGGGCATCCCGACCGCGAGCGCCTTGTGCAGCTCGCCGCCCGAGACGATGTCCGCGCCGAGGCCGGCGTCGGCCGCGATCCTGATCAGGGCGAGCGCGTCGTTCGCCTTGACCGCGTAGCAGACGAGGTGCGCGACGCCCTCGAGCGCCCGCTGGAGGCGGGCGATCCGGCTCCGGAAGAGGTCGGCGTCGTACGCGTAGAACGGGGTACCGACGGCCTCGGCGATCTCTGCGAGCTGCTCCATGGCGGCTTCAGCGTAGCCCGTGGCCGCCTTGACAGGTCTCGCCGTGACGACGGACAATCCGGGCACGATGCGGTGGGCCCTCGGGCTCGGGACAGGGCTGTTCGCTGCGCTGATGCTCGCGACGCCGGCGGCAGGAACGATCCTGCGCGAGCCGGCTGCCGTGGCGCGGACGAGCATCGTCGTCTCGATTCCGCTCCGCGAGGACGGCCTGTTCGCGGTCAAGGACGTCGGCGTGCGGGTGACCGCGAAGAGCGGCAAGCGGCTGCCGAAGGTGCTGTGGCTTCGGCTCGCGAACGAGGACGAGCTCCCCGACGTCACCGTGCTCGCCGACGTCGGTCGCGGCAAGCCGAAGGGGAAGACGGTGCGCTTCACGGTGCGGATCGCCGCCGGCACGGATGCCGCTCCTGCCGAACAGCGGCCCGCCGGGCCCCGGGTCGCCGAGATCGAGATCGGGTCGGTCGAGCCGTACAGGGTCGTTCGCGTTGCAGGCGTCCGGCGCGACATCGCCTACAGCTGGGTTCTCAGCAGGCTCGAGGGCACGCCGAGCCCGGTTCCGTGGGTGTACTCGGGGTATCTGGAAGACGGGCTCAGCATCCCGCTGGCGCCGTTCGATGCCGAGGCAGCTGCGCGGTTACTCGAGGAGGCCGGCTGGACGGACGAGGACGGCGACGGGGCGCGCGACGCCGACGGCGTGCCCCTGTACACCGTCAAGACGCTGACCGCAGCGCAGGCCGGGGGCGAGAACCCGCGGGTCAACGCCGTCTCGCTGAACCGGATCGCGGTCGGGGCCTATGGGCCGTCCAACGCCAGGCGGCCGTACGTCTGGAACACGGCCGACGGGAGCGTGACTCCGATCGATCTCCCTGCCGGCGCGACGAGCTGCACCGCCCAGGGCATCTCCCCCGACGGAGTGACCGTCGTCGGCAACTGCGCGGGCGGGCAGGACGCCTGGTCCTGGACGGCGGAGGGCGGCCTCCACGACCTCGGCGTGGGCAACGCCTACGGCGTCGTCGGCGATGTCATCGTCGGCAGCTCGAGCGGCATCGCGGCGGTCTGGGACAACAGCTTCCAGCTCTACTTCCTGCCCGGCGCCGCGAGCCCGAGCGCTGCGTACTCGATCTCCGAGGACGGCAGCCACATCGTCGGATTCCACGGCCCCGTAGCGGTGGCGTGGGATTTCTCAGGCAGGGACTACGTGCTCGCCCGAACGAGCACGGCGCCGGGCACCGCGCGAGCGTACTTCGACGCTCCGATCTTCGGCAGTTACGCCGGGCTCGAGGCGCGCCCGCAGGGCTCATTCGTCGCCGTTCTCGAGGCAATCGCGCCGCCCCACGAACTTCGCTACGTCGGCAACCCGCCCGGGACGAAGCAGGGCGAGGCGAACGCGGTCACCGCGTGGGGCCTCGTCGGCGGCCGCTTCGCCGAGAGCCTGTCCACCGACGCGGGCCAGCGGGGGTTCCTGTACTTCAAGGACGACGTGCTCGTGGAGGCGGGCGCCCACTACCCGGCGCAGTTCGGCGCGCTCCGGCGGGTCAGCGACATCACCGACCTCGGCACGATCGTGGGGGAGACGACCAGCGGCGGGCGGCAGGTGGGGTTCGTCGCCGTCCCTGGCATCGAGATCGGTTGGGCGAGCCTCGCACGCGTTGCGACCGTGTTCGCGGAGCAGGGCGAGCTCGAGCAGCCGACCCTCCAAGCCGTGCTCCAGGCAGAGGCTCTCGAGGCTGCTCTTGCTGGCTTGACCGTAGGAGAGCTTCGGGATCTGCGGAGAAGGGTCGAACAGGATCGGTTGCTCGAGGAGCCGGCCCGGAAGTACGTCTTTAACGCCATCGATGGGGTATTCGAGGGGTACTACCAGTTCTAGCCGAGCCGGCGGCGCGCCTCGGCTGCCGCCGCCTTGACGGATCCCGGGCCGGGCGCTCCGCGTGCCGCGACGCTCCCCGCGGCCGATCCCTCGGCGGCGAACGCGCCCTTGCGTACCCGCGAGGCGACCTGCTCGTGCGCGTCGCGGAACGGCATGCCAGCGGCGACGAGCGCTTCCGCGGCGTCGGTCGCGAGCAGCAGCGGATCGGACGCCGCGGCGGCCATCCGCTCGCGGTCGAGCTCGAGGCTCGCGACGAGAGCCGTCAGCGCGGCGAGCGCCGACCGCACGTCGCGGCGCGCCGCGAACACCGGCGGCTTGTCCTCCTGCAGGTCGCGGTTGTA
>JBBILK010000031.1:0-11919 GCA_037444965.1 Actinomycetota bacterium
CGATCGACAACGACCCGGCGCGCTTCCTCTGGTTCCTCGGCCTCTACGACGCGATCTTTGCGATCATTTCCTGGGCGTCCTTTGAGTACGTGGTTACGGAATAGGCCGGGACCGGCACTCAGCCTCTGTGCCCTCGCGCTCCTCCTCGCGGCCGGCGCGCTGACGTTCTTCTGGGTGCCGATCGACGCCGACCAGGGGTTCAGCCAGAAGATCTTCTACCTGCACGTGCCGATCGCGCTCACCTCCTACGCCTGCTTCGGCTGGGGCGCGTGGAAGGCGCTGCGGTTGCTGTGGAAGGGCGAGTCGCGGTACGACCTCGAGAGCTACACCGCGATCCACATCGGCGTCATGTTCGCGCTGATGACGCTCGTCACCGGGTCGATCTGGGGGAAGATCTCGTGGGGTGTCTGGTGGTCGTGGGGCGAGCGCCAGCTCGTCGTCTTCCTGATCCTGACGCTCTTCTACTGCGCCTACTTCATGCTCCGCTACTCGATCGAGGCCGGCCCCCGCCGGGAGCGCACGTCGGCCGTCTACGCGCTGTTCGGCGTCGTTCTCATCCCGATCAGCTTCCTCGCGATCCGGATCCTCGGCACGATTCTCCATCCGGCCGTGTTCACTCGTGAGGGACCGCAGATGTCGGGCTCGATGTTCTTCACGTTCCTCGTCTCGCTCGCCGGGATGGTGGCGCTCGCGTTCGCGCTCTACCAGACCGAGCTGGCCGGGAAGCGGCTCGACGTACGGCTGCGCGAGCTGCGAAGGGTGCTCGCGTCGTGACGACCGCGGAGAAGTACGTCACCGCCGCGTACGCCGTCTTCCTCGCAGTGCTGCTCCTGTACATCGTCATCTACTCGTTCCGGATCGCCCGCCTTCAGCGCGAGGTCGCCGAGCTCGCCGAGCTCGCCGCGTCGCGAGCCGAGGGGGAAGCTCGGCAGGAGGCCGAGCGGGCACGGGTCGGCTGATGGGCGAGGCGGCCTTCCTGCTCTTCTGGCCCGCGCTGATCGGCTACTCGGAGGCCGCGCTCGCCTACCTCGGCGACTCGGTGCGGCCGGGGAGGCTCGGACGCTTCGCAATCTGGGGCGTGCGTCTCGGCTGGCTGGCCCAGACCGCCTTGCTCGTCGCCCAGGCGGCCGCAGCGGACGCGTTCCCCTGGGATTCCTGGGCCGGGTCGCTGAACCTGTTCGTCTGGATGTGCGTCGGGACCTACCTGATCTGGGGCTGCAGGGCGCCGTTCCGGCTGGTCGGTCTGGCCGTGATGCCGCTCGCCGCGGTGCTCTTCGCGCTCGCCTGGGCGGGCGGAGGAGCCGGTGCCGAGGAGCGAAGCGGCCTCGGCACGGTCTTCCTCACGCTGCACGTCGGCCTCGTCATCCTCGGCTTCGCCGGTTTCACGGTTGCCGCGGCGCTCGCCGCCGTCTACCTCTGGCAGGAGCGCGGGCTCAAGCGCCACTCCCCCGGGCTGCTCAGGGTCCGGGCGCCCTCGCTGTCGTCGCTCGATGCTCTCGCTGCGCGCACGATCGCGATCTCGCTGGCCGCGCTCACCGTCGGCGTGGGGATCGGATTTGCCCGGCTCGAGGACGATGCGAAGCGTTTCGACGCGGTGATGGCAGGCACGCTCGTCGCCTGGACGGTCTACGCCGCGTACCTCGTGCTCCGGCACGAGGCGGGCTGGCGCGGCCGACGGGCTGCCCGTCTCGCTCTCGCCGGCTTCCTGCTCGTGATCGCCGTTCGTGTCGGCTCGCTCGCGGTCGGTCACGTCTGATGCGTCTCGTCCTCGTCGGCACCTCGCACCGGCTCGCCCCCGTCGAGCTGCGGGAGCAAATGGGGTTCGACTCGGAGCTTGCGGAGGAGGTCGTGCTCCGTCTCGCAGGCGACGACGGAGAGGCGGTCGGGCTCTCGACCTGCAACCGGGTGTGCCTCTACCTTGCCCACCCTGATGCTGAGGAGGCGCGGCGGCGAACGATCCGGGAGTTCCGGGCGCTGAGCGGCCTCGACGCCGCCAGCGTCGAGGCAGCCCTGTACACGAAGGTCGACGAGGAGGCAGCGCACCACCTCTTCCGGGTCGCGGCCGGCCTCGACTCACTCGTCCCTGGAGAGAGCGAGATCCTCGGTCAGGTGCGCGTGGCGTTCGAGGCAGCCCGACAGGCTGGGGCCGTGGGGCCGGTTCTCAGCCGCCTCTTCAGCCAGGCGCTCCACACGGGCAAACGCGTGCGGACGGAGACCGCGCTCGGCGAGAACCCGGCTTCCGTCTCGACCGCCGCCGCTGAGCTGGCGAGCAGGATCTTCGACGACCTCGGCCGGCGGCGGATCCTGCTCGTCGGAGCCGGCAAGATGGGCGCGCATGCCGCCGTCAACCTCGTCTCGCGCGGCGTGCGGAGCCTCGTCGTCGCGAACCGCTCGCTCGAGCGGGCGGGGCTGCTCGCGGAGCGCTTCGGCGGCCGGGCGGTCGGGCTCGAGGAGCTCGAGCGCGAGCTCGGCGAGGCCGACATCGTGATCGCCGCGACCGGCTCGCGCGGGCTCGTGCTGACCGCCGAGCAGGTGCGGGCCGCGATCCGTGACCGGCGCGGCCGCCCGATCTTCTTCGTCGACATCGCGGTCCCGCGGGATCTCGACCCGGCCATCAACGAGCTCGACGGCTGCTACCTCTACGACATCGACGATCTCGAGCGCGTCGTCGAGGGTGCCGCTGCCGGCCGCCGCGAGTCGGCGCTCCGGGCGGAGGCGATCGTGGCCGAGGAGGCTGCCGCGTTCCAGGCGTGGCGCTCGTCGCTCGACGTCGTGCCTGCGATCACCTCCCTTCGCCGGCGGGCCGAGGAGATCCGAACGGCCGAGCTCGAGCGTGCCCGCTCGCGGCTGTCCGGCCTCTCGCCGCGTGAGCAGCAGGCGGTCGAGTCGCTCACGGCGCAGATCGTGAGCAAGCTGCTGCACCTCCCGACCGTTCGCCTGAAGGAGGCCGCGGCGGCACCGGAGGGAGCAGCCTACGCGGAGACCGTGCGGCGGCTCTTCGATCTCGAGTCGTGACGTGGTTCTCCGCCTCGGCAGTCGCGGCAGCCGGCTCGCGCTGACGCAAGCGGAGCTCGCGGCCGAGTCGCTTCGACGTGAACGGCCCGAGCTCGACATCGCGCTCGTCCCGATCACGACCACCGGCGACCGGGATCGCAAGCGGCCGTTCGGCGAGCTCGGAGCGCGCGGGGTGTTCGTGAAGGAGCTCGAGGAGGCGCTGCTCGCCGGCAGGATCGACGTCGCCGTGCACTCGGCGAAGGACATGACCTCGACGAGCGTCGAAGGCCTTGCGGTCGGTGCGTGCCTGCCTCGCGGCGATCCCAGGGACGCGCTCTGCGGCGCCGGCACGCTGCGGCCGGGCCTGAGGATCGGCACCGCGTCGATCCGGCGCCGGGCACAGCTGCTCGCGCTGGAGCCCACCCTCTCGATCGAGCCGCTGCGGGGAAACGTCGACACCCGGCTGCGCAAGCGGAGGGAGCGCGGCCTCGACGCGATCGTGCTCGCCGCCGCCGGGCTCGAGCGGCTCGGGCTCGAGGCCGAGATCGCCTACCGCTTCGACCCGGACGAGCTCGTGCCCGAAGCCGGTCAGGGCGCGATCGCGCTGCAGGTGCGCGAGGGCGAGGAGAGCCTCGTCGCGGCCGTCGACGATTTCGAGACGCGTCGCCGCGTCGAGGCAGAGCGTGCGTGTGTGGCCCGGATCGGCGCGGGCTGTCTCGCGCCCGTCGCCGCCCACCACGACGGCCGGGCGCTGACGGCGCTGATCGCGGCCGAGAACGGACGGTGGATCGAGCGGGAGCGCGGCGAGGAACCGGTCGCCCTGGCCGACGCGCTCCTCCTCCGCGTTGCCGCCCGGACGCCATGAGGGTAATCGTCACGCGGGTCCGGGAGGGGGCGGGCCGGCTCGCGGATCGCCTTCGCCGAGAGGGGTTCGACGTCGTCGCCTGCCCGCTCGTCCGGATCGAGCCGATCGAGGGGCCGCCGATCCGGGCGGAGGCCTACGACTGGGTCGTACTCACGAGCGCGAGGGCGGTCGAGCTGCTCACGCAACGCCTCCGGGGGCCGCTGCCGAGCGTGGCCGCGATCGGCCCGGGAACGGCCGAGGCGCTCCGGGAGCGCGGCATCGAGCCGGCTCTCGTTGCCCGGCGGTCGACGCAGGAGGGTCTGCTCGAGGAGCTGCCACGACCCGCGGGCCGGGTGCTCTTCGCCGCTGCCGAGGGTGCCCGCCCCCTGCTCGCTCGCGAGCTCGGCGCCGACGTCGTGACCCTGTACCGCACGGTCGAGGTGCGGCCCGAGGCGTTCCCCGAGGGTGACCTGGTCGTGCTGGCGTCGGCGTCCGCGGCGCGGGCGCTCGCCGGCGTCAGGCGAGACCTGCCGTGTGTCTCGATCGGGCCGGTGACCTCGCGGGAGGCACGGCGTCGCGGTCTGCAGGTCGTCGGCGAGGCGCGCACGCACGACCTCGAGGGGCTTGCGGAAGCCGTTAGGCTTGCCGCATTGCAGCTCGGTTCGTCACGCTCCTGACCGACTACGGCCTCGACGACGAGTTCGCAGGAACGTGTCGCGGCGTGATCAAGCGCATCGCACCCGAGGCGGACGTGATCGACATCACCCACGGCATCGCGCCGCAGCAGGTGCTGCAGGGCGCGCTCGTGCTCGCGGACACGCTTCCGTTCATGCCGGTCGGTGTTCACCTCGCGATCGTCGATCCCGGCGTCGGCGGAAACAGGAGACCTCTCGCGCTTCGGGGCGGCGACGGGCGTCTCTACGTCGGCCCCGACAACGGCCTGCTCCTCGTCGCCGCGGACCGGCTCGGCGGTGCCGAGGAGGCGGTGGAGATCGCAAACCCCGCCTACCTGCTCGAGCCGGTCTCTCCGACGTTCCACGGACGGGACATCTTCGCCCCGGTGGCGGCCCACCTCGCCTGTGGCGTGCCGCTGGCCGAGCTCGGCCCACCGCTCGTGCCCGCCGACCTCGTCAGGCTGGAGCTGCCGGTCGCCCGGATCGAGCCCGGCAGGATCCAGGCCACCGTGCTGGCGGTCGATCGCTTCGGGAACGTCCGTCTCAACACGGCGGCGCACGATCTCGAGGCGGCCGGTCTCGAGTACGGCGAGCAGGTCGACGTCGAGATCGCCTCGCGCCGGTACTCGGCGCTCGTCGCGCGAACGTTCGTCGACGTCCATCCGGGCGGCCTGATCCTCTACGAGGACTCGAGCGGCAGCCTGGCGCTGGCGGTGAACCGCGGCAGCGCGGCGCGCCTGCTCGCCACGGTGGTCGGCGAGGAGGTGGTCCTCCGGCGCGACCGTCAGTGAGGCGCGCGCCGCGGCCTGGCCGCCGACTTGCTCGCGGGCTCCTGCACGACTAGGATCGGGACCGGCGACGTCCGCGGCGCGGTAGCACCGGCCCGGACGTCGTTTCTCGTTCTCAGACCGCGTCCCGGACCGCGGCGCGGTCGGTCCAGGCGATACCGGCGCTCGCGACCGAGACGAGCGCGATCGCGAGCGCCTCGATCGCGCCCGGCGCCTGGTCGAGGACGACGAGGCCGGCGAGCGCCCCCACGGCAGGCTCGAGGCTCATGAGCACGCCGAACACCGCGGTCGACATCCGCCGAAGCGCCTCGAGCTCGAGCGAGTAGGGAATCGCGGAGGAGAGCACCGCGACCGCGAGGCCGACGCCGACGATCCTCGCGTCGAGGAGCTCGCCGTCGGCGGACACGAGCCCGAACGGCGTGATCACGACGGCCGCCACGATCAGGGCGGCCGCGAGGCCGCTCCCGCCCGGGAACGCCTGCCCGACGCGCGCGGACAGCAGGATGTACGCGGCCCACAGGCAGCCGGCGGCGAGCGCGAAACCGACGCCGACGGGATCGAGGCCGCTCACGTCGCCGCCGGAGAGGAGCGCGATACCGGCTGCGGCGAGCGCGACCCAGAGCAGGTCGAGCCGCCGCCGCGAGGTCGCGACGGCGACGCCGAGCGGCCCGACGAACTCGAACGTGACCGCGATGCCGAGCGGGATCCGGTCGAGCGCGAGGTAGAAGCACGAGTTCATCGCCGCGAGCACGAGCCCGAACGCGAGCACGAGACGGAGCTCGGCCCGCGAGCGGGCGCGGAGGCTCGGTCTCCAGACGGCCGCGAGCAGGGCCGCGGAGAAGACCAGCCGGAGGAAGACAGCGCCGACCGGGCCGACCTCGTCGAAGACGGTGGCGGCCAGCGCGGCCCCGAACTGCACGGAGCCGATCGCGGCGAGGACGAGCGCGACAGGGGGCACGGACAGCCGCAGAAGCTACCGGCCCGCGTCGATGGCGAGGGGCGGACTCGAACCGCCGACACCGCGGTTTTCAGCCGCGTGCTCTACCAGCTGAGCTACCTCGCCGGAGGCCCGGAGATTGTAGCCCGTGCGCTTGCGGTGCTCCGCAGACGTATCGTTCGGGTGGTGGGCAGGCGCGGGATCGCGATCATCGGTGCTCCCCTCGACCTCGGCGCCGGAGGCCGACGAGGCGTCGACATGGGTCCCTCGGCGATCCGCTACGGCGGCCTCGGGCCCCGGCTCGGCAGGCTCGGCCTCGAGTGCGACGACCTGGGCAACGTCGACGCGCCGCTGCGAGAGCGCGCCGAGCCGGGCGAGGCGACGGCGCGCTACCTGGCAGAGATCCGGGCAACGTGCGAGCGAGTCGCTGTCCGTGTCGCGAGCGCCCTCTCGCAGGGAAGGGTTCCGCTCGTGCTCGGCGGCGACCACTCGATTGCCCTCGGCGCGCTCGGCGGCATGGCCTCGGTGCGAGGGCCGGGCGCGGTGATCTGGCTCGACGCCCACGGCGACCTCAACACGCCGGCGACGACGCCGAGCGGCAACGTGCACGGGATGCCGGTCGCGGCGGCGCTCGGGCGCGCCGGCCCCGGCTTCGAGAGCGAGGCCTGGCCGCTGCCCGCCGTCGATCCGAGCCGCACCGTTCTCGTGGGCACGCGCAGCCTCGATCCCGGGGAGCGCGAGCTCGCTCGCGAGCTCGGGCTTGCGGTCTTCACGATGAGCGAGATCGACCGCCGGGGCATGGAGGCGGTGATGCGCGACGCGCTCGAGCGCGTTCGGGGAGCGACGTTCGTCCACGTCTCCCTCGACCTCGACGTCGTCGATCCCGACGTGGCTCCGGGCGTCGGGACGCCCGTGCGGGGCGGCCTCTCGTACCGGGAGGCGCACCTCGCGATGGAGCTCGTCGCGGAGGCGGAGGTGCTGGACTCGCTCGAGGTCGCCGAGGTGAATCCGATCCTCGACCATCGCAACGAGACGGCGAAGCTCGCCGTCGAGCTCGTGGCGAGCGCGCTCGGGGCGAGGATCCTGTAGCAGAGCGCGAGGCTCAGTCGGCCCGCGGCTCGTCCGCCGGGTCGTAGTACGTGCGCCCTCGCAGGTCCTCCGGGAGGTAGTCGAGCTCGAAGCCGCGCGGGTCGTCGTGCGGGTACACGTACCCGGCTCCGTGACCGAGCCGGGCCGCGCCCGGGTAGTGGGTGTCGCGAAGCATCTTCGGCGGCCGGAGCGCCCCGTGCTCGCGGACGTCCCGGCGAGCGGCTTCGAGTGCCGCGATCACGGCGTTCGACTTGGGAGCGCGCGCGAGGTAGATGGCTGCCTGCGCGAGGTTCAGCCGCGCCTCGGGGAGACCGACGTGCTCGAGAGCCTGGGCCGCGGCGACCGCGACGAGCAGCGCCGTCGGGTCGGCGTTCCCGACGTCCTCCGAGGCGAAGATGACCATGCGGCGGGCCACGAAGCGAGCGTCCTCACCTGCCTCCAGCATCGCCGCGAGGTAGTAGAGGGCGGCGTCGGGGTCGGAGCCGCGCAGCGACTTGATGAAGGCGGACGCGAAGTCGTAGTGCGCGTCGCCGGCCTGGTCGTAGACGAGTGGTCGCTTCCGGGCCGCGTCCTCGATGTGGCCTTCCCCGAGCCCGGTTCCCTCGGAGCGGGCGGTCTGCCACGCGAGCTCGAGGATGCTGAGGGCGGCTCGCGCGTCGCCTCCTGCCCGGCGGCCGATCAGGTCGACGAGCGGGCCGGGCACCTCGGTTCCGAGCTCGGCGGCCCCACGGCGAACGACGATCGCGACCTCCTCCTGCAAGAGAGGCGCGAGCTCGTAGACCTGGCAGCGAGAGAGCAGCGCGGAGTTGACCTCGAAGTACGGGTTCTCCGTGGTCGCTCCGATCAGGGTCACGAGGCCCTCCTCGACGGCGGGGAGCAGAGCGTCCTGCTGCGCTTTGTTGAAGCGGTGGATCTCGTCGAGGAAGAGGATCGTGCGCCGCCCCTGGGCGCCGAGCCGGTCGCGGGCGCGCGCGAGCACGCCGCGCACGTCGGCGACGGTCGCCGAGACGGCCGAGAGCTCCTCGAAGACCGCGCCCGTCGTCGCGGCCACGATTCGTGCGAGCGTCGTCTTTCCGCTCCCGGGCGGGCCGTAGAAGACGCAGGACGAGACCCGGTCCTCGGCGATCGCCCGCGCGAGTGCCGATCCCGGCCCCACGACGGTGCGCTGGCCGACGAAGTCCTCGAGCCGGGCAGGCCGAAGGCGGCTCGCGAGGGGAGCGACCGAGGGCAGGCGCTCCGCCGCGGCATCGGAGAAGAGGTCGCTCACCCTGCAAGTATGCTCAGCGAAGCCGAAGTCGAGGAAGGAGCGTCGTGACAGTCGATGTGCTCGGGGAAGGCGAGGACCGGTTGCAGCGCGTCCGCGTCGAGGCGACCGAGCTCCTCCAGGAGCTCCTCCGCCTCGACACGGTGAATCCGCCGGGAAACGAGACCAGGGCCGCGAGCCTCCTCCGCGACTATCTCGTCGCTCACGGTGTCGCCTGCGAGCTCTACGCCCGCGTTCCCGAGCGAGCGAACCTGGTCGCCCGGATCCCGGGGCGCGATCCGTCAGCTCCCAGGCTGCTCCTCCTCTCGCACACGGACACCGTCGTCGCCGACCCGCGCGACTGGTCGGTCGATCCCTGGTCGGGAGAGATTCGAGACGGCGAGATCTGGGGCCGTGGAGCGCTCGACATGAAGGGGCAGGTCGCTGCGAGCGCGGTGGCGATCGCGACGCTCGCCCGCGAGGGCTTCGAGCCCGAGGGTGACCTGATCTTCGCCGCGACGGCCGACGAGGAGGTCGGGGACGGCTTCGGCCTCTCGTGGCTCTGCTCCGCGCACCCGGAGACGGTGCGGTCGGCGTGGTGCATCAACGAGGGAGGAGGCGACCGGATCGAGGTCGGCGCGCGCGTGCTCTACCTGTGCGCGAGCTCGGAGAAAGCGACGGCACCGTTCACAATCGCCGTTCGGGGCAGGAGTGGTCACGCCTCGACTCCGGGAGTTGCCGACAACGCGCTCGTGAAGGCAGCCGGCGTGCTCGAGCGGCTCGGCAGCATCGAGCCGTCGCTCGTGCTGCTCCCCGAGACGCGAGCGTTCCTCGAAGCGGTCGTGGGCGACGTGCGCGATCCGGAGACGGCGCTCGCCCGGCTGCGCGAGCTCGCCCCGCGCGCCGCGAGCATGATCGAGCCGATGCTCCGGGTGACGATCTCGCCGACGCAGATCCGCGCCTCGGATCAGCGAAACGTGATCCCGGCGCTCTGCGAGATCGGCTGCGATTGCCGGATCCTGCCGGGCCAGGGCCGTGCGGACGTGGAGGAGCTGCTCGCCCGGGGGCTCGGCGACGGCTACGAGCTCGAGTGGCTCGAGCCCGTCGGCGGCAGCCGCTCTGCGCTCGACACGCCGCTCTGGGAAGCGGTCGAGCGGTTCGTCGCCATCGAGGAGCCGGGAGCGCTCGTGGTGCCGATCCTGCTCGCCGGCTTCACGGACAGCCACTACCTGCGCGAGGCGTTCGGCACCGTCGCCTACGGCTTCTTCCCCCTCCGGACGATGAGGCCCGAGGTGGCGGCGGCGCTCGTCCATTCCGCCGACGAGCGGATCCCGGTCGACGACCTGGAGCTCGGCACCCGCTTTCTCATGCACGTAGCGAGGGAGCTGCTCGCGTGAGCGGCACCGTCCGGCTCGGCGGCATGGCGCTCGGGAACGGCGTTCTCGTCCACGGTCCGACGCACTGGTCGTGCGCCGTGCGGACCGGGGACGGCCGTCTGCAACTCGCGTCGGGCGAGAAGGCGATCCGCTCCGCCGACGTGCGCTCGCCGCTGCTGCGGGGGCCCGCGCGCGTCGCCGAAGTCTTCTCGCTCCTTCCCGTGCTCCGGCGCGCGCTGCCCGAGGCCGAGCTGCCGTTCCTCGAGCCGCGGTCGCTCGGGGCGATGGCCGGCACGATGCTCGCCGCGCGGACTCTGCGGGGGAGCGGCCTCTCGGTCGTAGCGCAGGAGCTCGCCGGAGCGCTGCTCGCGCTCGCGCCCGCCGCGGTTGCGCTGCGCGGGACCGAGATCGCCGCCTACCACGGCGCCGAGCACATCGCGATCGGAAGCTACGAGCACGGAGAGCCGAGGCCTCGCGAGCACGAGCGGTGCGGGTCACACGTGCTCGGCCCGCTGCTCGGCTCGGCGATCATCGGCAACGTGCTCGCGGCACGCGCCGGCCGGACGGCCCGCGGCCGCAGCGCCGCCAGGATCGCCGCGGCCGTCGGCTCGGTCGCCGTCGCCACCGAGGTCTTCGCCTGGATGCTCCGCCACCCGCACCATCCGCTCGCGCGGGCGCTCGCGTGGCCGGGTCACCAGCTCCAGGCCCGCCTGCTCACAGCCGAGCCGACACGGGCTCAGCTCGAGGTCGCGGAGGCGGCGCTCGCGGAGTGCCTGCGCCTCGAGACGGTGGCGTAGCGTTCTCGCTTCAGATCCGCGACCCGGCGGCCGATGAATGAGCAGGTGCTGCTCGCCGACTGGGTCGATTCGCTGCAGAACGGGATCCTGACGTGGCTCCCGCTGCTCTTCTTCGGCATCTTCGCGTGGCTGCTGTGGCGGATGGTCGCGCTCATGCCGCGGGTGAAGCCGAACGTCGTCGAGCCGACGTCGAAGTCGTCGGTGAGGTGGGAGGACGTCGCGGGAGTCGACGAGGCCGCTGCGGAGCTGCAGGAGGTTGTGGACTTCCTCCAGGACTCGCGCCGGTTTGCCCAGCTCGGCGCCCGCGTCCCGAAGGGCATCCTCCTCTACGGCCCGCCGGGTACCGGCAAGACGTTGCTCGCGAAGGCGGTCGCCCACGCCTCGGGAGCGAGCTTCTACTCGCAGAGCGCCTCCGCGTTCGTCGAGATGTTCGCCGGGCTCGGCGCCTCGCGGATCCGCAAGCTCTTCGACACGGCGAGGCGAAACCAGCCGGCGATCGTCTTCATCGACGAGCTCGACGCGGTGGGAACGAGGCGGTCGGGGCACTCCTTCAACCGCGAGCACGACCAGACGCTGAACCAGCTGCTCGTCGAGCTCGACGGCTTCGCGGGCGCCGGCCAGGTGGTGGTCATCGGCGCCTCGAACCGGCTCGAGGACCTCGACCCGGCGCTGCTCCGACCGGGGCGCTTCGACCGGCAGATCCTCGTCGGGCCGCCCGACCTCGCGGGCCGCGAGGCGATCCTCCGCGTCCACACGCGCGGCAAGCCGCTCGGCGAGGACGTCGACCTCAACGTGGTCGCCCGCCAGACCTCCGGGCTCACGGGCGCCGACCTCGCGAACATCTGCAACGAAGCTGCGATCTTCGCCGGTCGCGAGAAGCGGAACCGTCTCCTGCAGGTCGACTTCGACGCGGCGCTCGAGCGGGTCGTCGCGGGGCTTCAGCAGCGGCGCGTCGTCTCCGAGAAGGAGAAGCGGATCCTTGCCTATCACGAGGCCGGCCATGCCCTGATGTCACATCTGGTGGGCGATCCCCAGCCGGTCCAGAAGGTGACGATCGTCTCTCGCGGAAGAGCGCTCGGCTACACGCTGAACACACCCCAGGAGGACAGATACCTCCACACGAAGGAGGAGCTCTTCGACCTCCTCAAGGTCCTCCTGGCCGGCCGAGCAGCCGAGC
>JBBILK010000032.1:0-1606 GCA_037444965.1 Actinomycetota bacterium
CGGCCGTCCGGGACGTCGGCGTGCGGGGGACGGAAGAGCGCCCGGGCGCCGCAGGTGCGGTCGAGCAGGCGGCGCTTCACGCTGCCGACGCCGAGGCCGTCGAGGCACGCCGCCGGGACGGGTGCGCCGAGCAGGTCGCGTGCCAGCAGGAGGGAGGCGAACAGCGCCGTTCGCGCGCGCAAACCCGCTGCACGGGCGAGGATCGCGTCCCAGTCGAGCTCGTCGCCCCGGCTGCGGAGCAGCTCTGCCACGTCGCAGAGGAAGCGGAGACGGAGCGGCGACTGCGAGCGGTGGATCGCGAGGTGGAGCAAGGCGTCCTCGGGGGCGAGGAGGCGTGTGCGCACGCCCCGCAGCTCGGCCGTGACGGCACGCTCCCAGAAGCCCTCCAGGGGGCGGAACAGGCGCGGATCCCAGAGCGCCGAGTGGAGCTCGAGGCACACCGCGCCGGAGCTCCCGCCTCCGTAGTAGGTGTCGTGGAACGGGTGGTGGGCGGTCGTGAAGTCGGGGACGTCGCTCTGCACGTAGCCGAGCGACGCGAGGACGCGTCCGGCGCTGCCGTGCTCGCGCGGGTGCAGGAGCACGTCGACGTCCGCGGCCGGCCGAAGGGCGAGGCCGCCGTAGACGGTTTCCGCGAGGACGACGCCCTTGACCGGGATCGGCTCGAGCCCGGCCTGCTGAAAGGCCTCGAGCACGCGCGCGAGCTCCTCGGCCAGCGAGAGGTTGCGGATCAGCGTTGCCGCTGCGCTGCGCTCCGCCTGCTCGAGCCAGCCCGCGGGGATCGCGACCGAGCTTTGCAGCGGGCGAAGGCTCGCGAGGAGCAGCGCCAGAACCTCGTGGTGACGCGCGTCCGCCCGCACGAGCTCCCAGTCGACCGGGCCGGCGAGCAGCGTCCGCAGCTCCGCCTCGGCGGGCTCGTCGAGCGCCGTTCGCGCGGCGAGGCAGATGATCCGGTGCTCCCGGCGCATGCCTACTGCGAGAGCTTTCCGTCGGTCCGCGCCACGCGGACGGCGAGCCTGCACGCCAGGAGGCCGAGCGGGAAGAGCAACGCTGTCAGCCCGGCGAGCACGAGCAGCCGCGGCCACAGCTCGGCCAGGCCGTCGCCGAGGAGCAGCGAGCGCCGCTCGACCTCGAGCGCGTGCGTCAGGGGCAGTGCCTGGCCGAGCGCCCGGAGCGGCTCCGGCAGCACGTCGGTGGGGTAGAGGACACCCGCGAGCATCATCGAGCTCACGCGGACGATCCACGTGACGGGGTTCCCGCGCTGGGTGACGAAGACGAAGGCCGCGGCGAGGAGCCCGAGCGCGGCGAAGCTCGCGGTCGCGAGCAGGAGCCCGAGCAGGGCCACGGGGAGGTTCGCGCCTCCGAAGCCGACCCCGAGCGCCGCGGCCGCGAGTAGGGAGACGACGAGCGTCAGCGAGCCGAGGACATAGCCCGGCGCCGAGGCGGAGACGAGCAACGTCGACGAGCGGGCGGGGCTGAGCACGAAGAGCTCGAGCGCGCCGGAGACCTTCGCGTCGCGCGTGGCGGTGGCGATGCTGCCGATGCCCTGGGACATGTACGCGAACACCGCGAGCCCGACGACGACGAAGGCGAAGTAGCCGCCGTAGTC
>JBBILK010000032.1:1630-3696 GCA_037444965.1 Actinomycetota bacterium
GGCCGTTCGCCGCACGAACTCGGCGACGAAGTAGAAGAGCAGGACGGTGAACAGTCCGCCGAGCACTCGGAGCGCGAGCCCGTACTTGAAGCTCACCTCGACGCGGAAGTCGCGGACGACGAACGCCCACGGGAGCCGGAGCGCTGTCACGGCGCCAGCTCCAGCGGTACCGGCGGGGCGCCGAGGCGCTCGAGGTAGACCTCCTCGAGCGACGGCTCGCGGACGTCGCAGCGGAAGACCTCGCCGCCGAGCTCGACCGTCTCGCGCAGCACGGCTGCGAGCGGCGGCCCGTCGCCCGCCAGCGTGAGCAAAAGGACGGGGTGCTCGCCGTCGTACGAGATCTGGAGCCCGAGCACGTCCGGCAGCTCGAGCAGCGTGCGCTCGAGACCGGGTGGGAGGTCGCGCAGCACGAGGTCGCAGCGGACTCCCGGCCGGAGCGACTGCCGCAGCTCGGCCACCGGCCCGAGCGCGACGATCCGGCCGCTCTGGATCAGCGCGACGCGGTCGCACAGCTCCTCGGCCTCGGACAGGATGTGGGTGGCGAGGAGCACGGTTCGCCCGAGCTCCCCGACGACGTAGTCGGCGATCAGGCTCCGCACCTCGCGGGCCGAGATCGGGTCGAGGGCGCGGGTCGGCTCGTCCATGAACACGAGCTGCGGCTCGCCGAGCAGGCCGCGGGCGAGCGCGAGCTTCTGACGCATGCCGGTGGAGTACGTCTCGAACAGCCGGTCGGCCCCCGCGGCCAGGTCGAGCCGGCGCAGCAGCCCGTCGATCTGGCGCTCGGCCTGACCGCCCGAGAGACCGCGGAGCGCCGCGAAGAAGCGGAGGTTCTGGCGCCCGGTCAGCCTGCTCGAGAAGGAGCGCTCCTCGCCACCGACGAGGCCGATCGCCTCCCGCACCCGGCGCGGCTCGCGAGCGACGTCGTGCCCCGCCACGAGGGCGCTACCCGAGGTGGGAACGAGGGAGGTCGAGAGCATCCTGATCAGCGTCGTCTTCCCGGCCCCGTTCGGGCCGAGCAGTCCGAAGATCTCGCCGCGGGCGACGTCGAGCGTGACGCCGTCGACCGCGAGCTTCAGCGGCTGCCGAAGCGGGTACCTGAGGAGGTCCCGGTAGCTCCGGAGCTCCCTGAACCGTTTCGTCAGCTCGTGTGTCTGGATCATCTGCTGCATCGCGGTGGGAAGGGTGAGGCGGCGGCGTGCCGCCGCCTCACCTCGCGAGCGCGAGCCGCCTAGTTGGTCGCGGTCGGCTCGTACACGAAGCACTCGGCCGCCTCCCCGGTCAGCTCCTCGACCGAGTAGGTGGCCAGCACCTCGGGCCTCTCGTACGGTCTCTCCATTCTCACCTCCCCCGGCGGAAGAGCCCCTAGACCGGCCGTCCGTCGTACGTCGGCAGGCAGCGGGCTGCCTCCTCGGTCAGCTCCTCGACCGAGTAGGTGGCCAGCACCTCGGGCTTCTCGTAGCTCCTCTCCATTCCTCACCTCCCTCCCCGGTCGCGTGTCGGGGTGTCGGATGAGGGGAGGGAGCGGCGCGGTGCCGCTCCCTCCCCTCGAGGTCCACAGCGTCCGGCCGCTACGTGTCGATCGTGTCCGGCCGGTACTGCACCTCGCAGCGGGCCGCCTCCTCGGCGAGCTCGGCTGCGGAGTATGTCGCGAGAACCTCAGGACGCTCGTAGCGCGTCTCCATCTCTCACCTCCTCCCGCGGCTCGACTGCAGCTGTGCCAGCAGGGCGACGGGGAGGCCCCCGGCCCGGCTGGCGACCCGTGAGAGCGCTGCCACGGCGGCGAGCGCCGGGCCGCGCGTTGGGTCCGGTAGACGGCGGGCAGCTCGCCACCCGAGGGCGGCAGCACAGCCGCTCGCGTTCGAGATGCGGGCGATTGCGCGGGCCCCTCGGCCCGAGCAGCCCGCGGTGATCGCAGGACCGCCGGGAGCGAGCCTGAGCGCCCGGACGACGCCGGTGACGGAGCCCGGCTCGAGCGGAGCCTCGCGGAACGGCTCGCCGTCGCCCTTCGTGACGACGAGTGTCGCCTCCCCGCGCCGCCGCACGGCGACGACGCGGTGCGCGACGAG
>JBBILK010000032.1:3739-11910 GCA_037444965.1 Actinomycetota bacterium
ACGATCTCGCCGATGCCTGCGGGCTCGGCGCCGAACTCGACGAGCATCCGGGTGCCGGGCCGGATCAGCGGGCGCATGCTCGCGCCCTGCGCCTCGATCCACTCGGTCGCCGCCTCGCGCCGGTAGGCCTCGAAGACCGCCAGGCGTGCCCGCGGGAGCAGTTCCGCCCGTTCAGCCATCGCGCCCGTCCTCGAGCCAGCCGGTGACCGCGTCGAGGGTCGACTCGAGCTCGCCCACTGTGAGCCGCCCGCAGCGGGCCTGCGAGACGAGCCGGACGATGGTGGCCATCGTGCCGTCGAAGTCGATCGACGCCTTCCAGGTGCTGCGAAGGAGCTCGAGCGCCGCGACCGCCGGCGGCAGCGGCGTGACGGTGCCGGGCCGTCCCGGATCGGGCGTGCCGTCGAGGAGGAGAACGGCGCGGAGGGGTGCTGCAACTGCGGAGGCGGCCGGGAGCACGTGTCCGAGCTCCTCCTGCGAGAGCGCCCATTCGATCCCGCCGCCGAGCTGATGTCGTGGCCGCTCCTCGAGGAAGCCGAGCTCCGGGACGAGACCGACCGTCTGCGGACGGATGTGAAGGCTTCGCCGGTAGGGGAGCACGGCGCCGGTCTCCGTCTCGAGCACTGCGAGCTCGTCCGAGAGCAGCCCGAGCCCGCGCCGGACGAGGCCGAGCGAGACCGTGGTCTTCCCGGCCCCGCTCTTCCCCGCGACGATCAGCGCGCCGTCGCGGTGGACGAGCGCGGCGGCGTGCACGGCGAGCACGCGCCGGCGCTCGTGCAGCGTGCCGAACATGAGCGCGGTCAGGCGGTTCAGGACGTCGACGGTTGCCGCCTCGGCCTGCGGCCACGACCGCTCGTAGCCGCCCGAGTCGCGGACGGCGAAGCCCTGCCCCTCCGGGAGCTGCAACAGCTCGAGGAGCACGGGCTCGGCCGCGGGCACCGACTCGAAGGAGCCGTAGGAGCCATGGACCCGCGCGTGCGCTTCCTCGACGTCCGACGTGAACGCGACCGGGATCCCGAGCACCGAGTAGGTCACCGTCCGCGCGGCGGGAAAGCGGGTGCTCTCTCGTGCCGCAGCGACCATCCGGCCCGCCTACTGGAGGACGCCGAGCTCGCGGAAGGTGCCCACGATCGCCCGCACGTCGTCCTCGACCGCCTCCTCGGGCAGCGCGTACGCCGCCGCGAACGCCGCCGTCAGGGTCAGCAGGCTGACGTCGCCGCCGCACAGCTCGAACAGCCGTGCCGCGGACTCGTTGACGACGTGCGCCTGCCGGCGCCCGCGGTCGTAGAGGATCGCCTCCTTCCCGGCGCGCTCGAGGCTCACGTCGGGGTTGCGCCGGACGGGATGCTCCGCCGCGGACGCGTCGTCCGGATGCGTTGCCGCACTCTCCATGACTCCTCCCCCGGGGCTGCTCGCCCCGGACCAGGCCGCATATGCACCTGATGGTAGTGGAGTGCCGCCGGGGTTACAAGACCTTGCGCCCCCCGGCCGGACGGAACCAGAATGTGGTCATGCTCGCGGAGCTGGCCGCCCTCGAGGACGAGCTGGCCCGGGCGGAAGCGGGTTCGCTGACCCGGCTCCACGTGGCGCTCGGGCGCCCGCCGCTCAGGCGCCCGTTCCGGGCCGCGGCCGAGACGTACACAGGCCTTCGGCAGTACGGCCGCGGCGTCCGCGAGCTCCACGGGGTTCCGCTGCGAAGCCAGGCGCGCGGTCAGTGGGCCCTCCACGTCCGTCACCGTCTCCGCAGCGACGAGTACTACCTCTACCAGCTGTACCTCCCGGAGCGCCGCCGCGCCGCTCGGAGCTTCCTGCCCCGGCGGCGAGTGCTCTGGCTCCTCTACCAGCTGCACCGCCTGACGCTGCCCGAGCTGGCGCCGCTCGAGGACAAGCGGCTCTTCGCCGGCCGGTGCCGGCGGGCAGGTCTGCCGACGCCGCCCGTGCTCGCGGTGTTCGAGGGAGGTACCGTGGTCTCGGGGCGGCTGCCCGAGGCCGACCTGTTCGTCAAGCCCGCCGTCTGGTGGGGAGGGCTCGGAGCGCTCGCCTGGACGTACGCCGGCGATGGCCGCTACGTCGGCGAGGGCCGAAGCTGGACGGGCGCGGAGGTGAGCGCGGAGCTCGAGCGGCGCTCGCGGGAGCGCCCGCTCGTCGTCCAGGAGCGGCTCGCGAACGGGCCCGAGCTCGCCGGCCTCACGAGCGGCGCCCTCTGCAGCGCGCGGATCCTGACGGCTCGCCGCCCGGACGGCGGCGTCGACTGCCTGCTCCCGGCCTTCCGGCTTCCCTTCGGAGCGGCGGTCGTCGACAACTTCGCGCGCGGCGGGCTGATCGCGCCCGTGGAGCTCGAGAGCGGCCAGCTCATCGGCCCGGCCGTCCGCCTGGACGCACGCTGCGGAATCCGAGTCGTCGAGCGGCATCCCGACACGGGCGAGGCGTTTGTCGGCTTCCGGCTCCCGCACTGGCAGGAGGCAGTTCGGCTCGCGCTCCGCGCGGCCGACGTGTTCGTCGACGTTCCGTTCGTGGGCTGGGACGTCGCGCTCCTCGCCGACGGCCCGATCCTGCTGGAGGGAAACGTGGCCTGGAACGCGGACGGCATCCAGCTCCCGCACGGGCGGGGCCTCGGCGAGACGCCGTTCGTCGCCTCCTACGTGCACCAGGTGCGCCGCGCCCAGGCGAGCCGATAGCGCGGTCAGGGGCTCGCCCGTGGTGACGGGCGAGCCCCTGCCTGGTGGATCAGCGAAATGTCCGCATGATCCTCGGGTCGGCTCGGAACCACCCCTTCGAGTGGCCTCGTCCCGCCTCCGGCTGCGGCTGCTCGAACGGGATCTCCTGCTCGCAAACGGTGCCGGGCGACGGCAGGAGCCCGCTCGTGAGATACGCGTCGACGCCGGCGTCGATGCAGGCGGAGTTCCCGCCGTACGCGGTGTGGCCGTCGCCCTTCATCGTCAGGAGGAGCGCGTTCTCGAGCTGGGCGACGAGTCGCTTGGAGCCGCGGTAGGGAGTCGCCGGGTCGTAGGTCGTGGCCACGACGAGGATCGCCGGCGCAGACCTCGAGGCGTGGAACGGGCCGTAGAAGGCGTCGCGCGCCTGGATCGGCATCAGCCCGAAGGGCAGCTCGGAGTAGCCGGCGTTCCACCAGGCGTGGTCGAACATCCCCCACGAGTGCCGGCCGGCATTGGCGAACACCTTGACGTTCGCCGTGTAGCGCTGCTCGATCGCGCTCAGGGCGTAGTAGCGGTCGCCGAGAGGATCGTAGGTTCCGTCCGGGAGCGCCCCGTAGAACACGTCCGCGAGCAAGCGCATGAGCGTCGCGTCGCCGCTCTCTGCCGTAGCGAGCCCCGCGGCCAGGAGCGGCCAGAGCTGCTTCGCGTACGTGCCGAGGACGGCTCCCGCCAGGATGTCCTCGCCGTCGACCGGCCGCGGGTCCTCGCCGAAGGCGGGGATCGGGTTGGTGTCGGCCTCGGCGACGAGGTCGTCGAACGCCCTGTGCGGATCATTGCCGCCGAAGCCGAGGCACGCCTCCTGGTCGGCCGCACACGCCTGGAAGAAGCGCCCGAGCGCCCGCTCGAAGCCTGCCGACTGCTGCTGGAGGCTCTGCATCGGCCGGTTGATGTACTGATCGGCGTCGAGGGCTCCGTCGAGCACGAGGGCGCGGTAACGGTCAGGGAAGAGGCTCGCGTACGTTGCGCCGAGGAACGTGCCGTAGGAGAACCCGAGGTAGGAGAGCTTCCTGTCCCCGACCGCACGCCGGAGCAGGTCCATGTCGCGCGCGACGTTCGCGGTCGAGGCGGAGGGCAGGATGCTGCGATTCCGTGCGACACACGCGTTCGTGTAGCGCCGAGCGCGCCTGATCCACGCTCCGTCGTCGGCGTTCTCCGGTGTCGTGAAGGGCTGCGCGTAGAGACCCAGCGTCTCCTGGTTGACCTTGCAGTCGATCGCCGCCTCGCTCTCGCCGGTCCCTCGTGGGTCGAAGCCGACGATGTCGAAGCGCTCGTTCAGGGAAGCGAACAGATCCTTTCCGAAGGAGTGCAGCGACGCGACTGCGTCGCCGCCGGGCCCCCCGAAGTTCACGAACAGCGAGCCGATCCGGTGCTCGGTGTCCCGGGCCGGAAGCCGGGTGACCGCGAGCGCGAGCGTCGGGCCGTTCGGGTCGTCGTAGTCGCGCGGCACGAGCGCGGTGGCGCACTCGAAGCCGTCGGCGCACGCCGTCCACTCGAGCTCGGGCGCTTGCACCGCCGACGCGGCCTGCGCGCCGGCGAACGGCACGGCCAGACCGACGACGACGAGCATCGACAAACGCAGCCAGCGCCTCGCAGTCAGGCGCAGCGATCCGCTCTCCATGAAGTCCCCCTTCCTCGGTGCTGCCGCTCGGTACCCTCGAGAGCGGCGCCAAGAATAGGGCGGGTCCCGCGATCGGTCAACGTCGCCGGCCCGTTGACGTGCTGTCGAGAGACCGGACAGAATCTGGCGCATGCGTGGCGCCGCAGCACTGGCCCTCGTCGTCGCCGCTCTCGCCTGGCCAGTCGCGGGCGGCGCCGCGAGCGGCGTGGCGCAGGCCTGGACGGGCGAGGTCGAAGGCACGCTGACCGAGACCGGCCATCGCGACAACGAGGCGAGCGACCCTGACAACCGCGTCGTCGTCGACGACTCCCAGCTCTACCGCGTTCGCTTCACGTTCGGCTTCAGGGTCACCCGTGACGGCAGCATCGTCGGGAAGGGGGTGGGCGAGTACCTCGACGCGACCTGGCACCTCGAGGGCAGGAACGGCGACGCCGGGTCGTTCTCGTGCGACCCCGAGGTGAGGGTGCCCGACACGTTCAAGGTCGAGGTCGTCGGCAGGGCGAAGGGGCGGACGCTCGAGCTCGAGCTCCGGCTGAAGAACGTGTTCGAGTCGAACGACGAGCTCGACTGCGGCGCCGACTTCACCGCGTACGCCGGGGAGACCCACAAGATCGTCGACTCGATGGACGTGAGCGGAGCGCGCAAGCTCTCCGTCGACCAGGCCCAGGCCTCGGTCGCTCCGATCAACTACCACGAGGAGCTGACGGTCGGCGAGCGGGAGGTCGAGCGCGACCACGAGTGGCGGATCACGCTGAAGCACGACTGCCGAGGCAGCGACTACACCGACCCGTCGAGCTCCGAGTACGTGAACCAGTACGACGCCGGCGACGCGCTCGACCTGCCGGTCTCGCACGGCCGTTCGGCGCCGGTGCCTGGGGCAATCCCGGCGGCGGCCACGTGATCCTGATCACGGGCCGGACCGCCGATGGCGACTACGTGGTCAGCGACCCCGCCGGCGACTACTACGCCTCGAGCACTGGACACTACGGCGACGGCAAATGCGGGAACAACGTGGTCTACCCGAAGGCCGGCCTCGAGGTGAACGCAAACGGCCGGCCGGCGCTCGCGATCCCGAGCCGGCCGGGCGCCGATCCGCGGGTGCTCGTCGTCGTCGGGCACGCTCCGAGCGGCGAGCGGGGGAACTTCGGCTTCCCGCTCGAGGATGAGTCGGGCCGCCGGGCGGGCCTGCTCGCGAGCGGCGGGACAGTCGAGGGGATTCCGGGGAGCTGGGTCGGGGTCGATCCGATCCTCCCGTCGGATCCGGACGCCCCGGCGGTCGAGCCCGACCCGGACAGCTGGCCGTACGCGATCGTCCTTCCCCGACCGGCGGAGGGCCTCGTCTTGCGCGTGCAGGGAGACGAGGCGGCGCAGTTCGAGATCGAGGTGCATGCGGTCGAGAACGGCCTCCCGAGCCTTGCGACGACCGAGGCGGGGAGCCTCGCGGCGGGCGAGACGCAGACGATCGCGCTGGACGTGACGGCGCCCGCGACGCGGATCGCCGCGCCGCGCGGAAAGGTGAAGCTCCGGGGCAAGCTGCGCTTCCGCGGCACGGCGTCGGACGACGGGGCGGGGAACGAGCAGGTCGCCTTCGCGAAGGGCCGCAGCCTCGTCGGCTTCAAGCTCCTCTGACCGCGTCCCGAGCTCAGTCGAGCTCGAGCGCGATGCGGAGACCGTGATTCACGCGTCTGATCTCTCGCGGCCCGAGCGTGCCTCGATAACGGACTAGCCGCCCTTTCCTGATCGTGACGAGGTTGTCGCAGTTCACGACCGACTCGTGGTCCAGTCCATGTTCCTTGCCGACCGGAACTTCGGTGGGAACACCCCTGATCGTGCTCGTGACGAGCGCGACACAGACGTTCGCCAGGCTCGGGATCGCCACCTGACGGGTGACGATCACCGCGGGATGCACGCCAACATCGGGCCAGTCGACGTCGTAGATGTCGCCGCGACTTACGATCGTTTCCCTCGGGGCGCTCGCTCCTGAGCGATGATCTCGGCGCCGGCCCAAAGGCCTGCTTCACCGATCCACTCCTCCTGGGGCTGCTCGCCGTAGCCGCGGCGGTACGCCTCCTCGATCTCGCGCTCCCGCTCCTCGCGAAGCAGCAGCTCGAGCCCCTGGCGAAGGGCGGAGGCGCGGTTCCGGAAGCGTCCCTTCGAGATCGCCTCGTCGAGCGCAGACACGTCCACTTCTGACAACCGAACCGCGATCTGAATCGACATGCACAAAGAATACCACCTGGCGAATGGTTGAATCCCCGGGCTGAACGGCGTACGATCGAGTCCGTTTCTGCGGCGAACGGGAGGAGAGAGATGAGCGGGTACGAACGCCCACGGCTGCTGTCGACCTACTCGGCCGAGGAGCTTGCTCGGGAGGCAGCGACGTGTGCCAGCGACTACGGGCTGCCGACCCCTTCCGACCGCGCTCTCAAGGAGCAGGTCGAGGGGATCGAGGACGCAGTGGAGGGCGTCGCGTCGATCCGAACGCGCTGACACCCGGGCGGCACGGAGCGCCCGACATCCGGTGAGCCACGACCGCGAGAGCGGGGCGGTCGGGCGGTTGCGCCGGCTTCGCGGCGTCCGCTGGCGCTGGCGCGACGACGCCCCCGACGACGCGAAGGCGACCGCGCCGATGGGCGTCGTCGCCAGGACGTCGAGGCGGTGTTCCCGGAGCTCGTCACTACCGACGCGAAGGGGCACAAGCGGGTGTCGTACACGGGCCTGATCGGGCCGCTGATCGAGGCCGTCAAGGAGCTCGACGAGCGGCCGCGGGCGGTCGAGGCGCGGCTCGCCGCGATCGAGGCGGACAGCGAGGAGAAGCCCGAGGCTTGAATATCCGCGAGGCGCGGCGTAGACTCGGCTCGTCTCTGCGGCAAACGGAGGTGTGAGATGGGAGCGTACGAAGGTCCTGCCGTCCTCGCGACGTACTCGGTCGACGAGCTCGTCGAGGAGGCCGCTCTGTGCGAATCGACCTATGGGCCGGTGTTGTCGGATCAGGAACTGAAGGGGAAGATCGAGGAGGTCGAGGACGCCCTCGAGGCCGTCAAGTCGATCCGGACCTCGTAACCCAGAGCAGACCGTAGGACTCGAACGGCCCCCCGGCAGCGGGCTCTGCCTGACGAATCGCGGGGGCCGGCTCGTGCACGCCTGGGAGCGCCCGGTCGAGACCGGGCGCTCCCATTCCGGCGCGCTGACCCGCTAGCCGAGGGGTCTCGGCTGCGGGATCCTGAGCGTCCGAGTGGACGTCTCCTTTGCGCCCGCGTCGTTCGTGAAGGTGACCCTGAGCGTCGCCGTCCCGGCACGGATGTCCTGCAGGATGTTCATCCGAAGCACGCGAACATCCGGGCCGAAGATGCGCGCCGTCCGCTGCTGCAGCGTGACGCCGCCGCGGCGGATCTGCATCACGACCCTCACGTCCTCGTCGGCATCGACGGTGACCCGCAACTGACGGCGGTTGGTGTCGGTGTAGACGATCCGGTGTCCGACCACGCGCGCCTCGACCTCCGCGAGGACGAAGGTCGCCGTCACCGACCGTGCCTGGGTCATCGTCACGACACAGGCTGTGGTGCCCGTGCACGCGCCGCCCCAGCCGGCGAACTCCCAGCCGGCGTCCGGAGTCGCCCTCAACGTGACCTGGCTGCCGGCGGCGAAGTTCGCGGTGCAGACCAGTTCGGGGCAGTGGATATCGGGTTGGTCGGAGCTCACATGCCCCTTGCCCACGACCGCCACGGACAGCGGAAAGGTGATCGCGTTGAAGCGGCTTTCCCGCAGTCTGCGACGTCCGATTCTTGCGCCAGGCCGGCGCTGCCTCTCGGGCTACTCAGGCAGCCAGCCGTCGCGGT
>JBBILK010000033.1:0-7355 GCA_037444965.1 Actinomycetota bacterium
GCCCGTGGCGAGGTGCACGCGCTGCTCGGCGAGAACGGCGCCGGGAAGTCGACGCTGATGAACGTCCTCTACGGCCTGTACCACCCCGACGAGGGCGAGATCCTCCTGAACGGCAAGCCGGTGCGGATCGACTCGCCGCACGTTGCGATCGCGAGCGGGATCGGGATGGTGCACCAGCACTTCATGCTGATCCCGGTGATGACGGTCGCCGAGAACGTCGTGCTCGCGATGGAGCCCAGCAAGGGGCCGTTCCTCGACCTGGCGGAGGCGGAGCGGCGGGTGCGCGACCTCGCCCAGGCGCTCGACTTCCGGATCGACCCCCACGCACGGGTGGAATCGGTCTCGGTCGGCCAGCAGCAGCGGGTCGAGATCCTGAAAGCGCTCTACCGTCGCGCCGACGTGCTGATCCTCGACGAGCCGACCGCGGTGCTGACGCCGCAGGAGGCAGACGAGCTGTTCGGGATCATCCGGACGCTGAAGAACGAGGGCCACTCGATCATCTTCATCACGCACAAGCTCCACGAGGTGCTCGAGATCGCCGACCGCATCACGGTCCTGCGCCGGGGGAAGAAGGTGGACACCGTTCCTCGAGCGGGCGCCACGGAAGCCGGGCTCGCCCGGATGATGGTGGGGCGCGACGTCGTCCTCACGGTCGAGAAGGTCCCGGCCCAGCCGGGCGAGCCGCTGCTCCAGGTCGAGGACCTCGTCGTGCTCGACGACCGCGGGCTCGAGGCCGTCCGTGGCGTCTCGCTCGAAGTGCGGGCCGGGGAGATCGTCGGGGTCGCCGGCGTCGACGGGAACGGGCAGAGCGAGCTGATCGACGCGATCACCGGCCTCCGCTACCCGGTCTCGGGTCGCATCCTCGTGGCGGGAAAGGACGTGACGCAGCTCGGGACGCGAGACGTCCTGGATGCCGGCGTCGGACACATCCCCGAGGACCGGCTGCGCCGCGGGCTCGTGGTCGACTTCACCCTGGCCGAGAACTTCGGCCTGCACGACTTCCGCCGGCCGCCGGCCTCGCGGCTCGGCTGGCTCTATCCCCGGCGTCTCGTCGAGCGGGCGCGCGCGCTGATCCAGGAGTTCGACGTGCGAGGCGGAGGGCCCGAGACGCTCGCCGGCTCGCTCTCCGGCGGAAACCAGCAGAAGGTGATCGTTGCCCGCGAGGTCGCTCGCGACCCGCGGATCCTCGTCGCCGGGCAGCCGACGCGCGGCCTCGACGTCGGCGCGATCGAGTTCGTCCACAAGCGGCTGATCCGGGAGCGGGACGAGGGCCGTGCGATCCTGCTCGTCTCCTTCGAGCTCGACGAGATCCTCTCCCTCTCAGACCGCATCCTCGTCGTCTACGAGGGCAGGATCGTCGGGGAGTACACGCCGGCCGTCTCCGAGCAGGAGCTCGGGATCGCGATGGCGGGCGGCCTCCAGGAACAACCGGCCTGATGGCCTGTCAGCCCGGCACGGGGACGACGGCGACGCTCGGGCGCTGGTTCTCGACCCGGCTCGGGGGTATCGCGACGCCGATCGCGGCGACCGCGCTCGCCTTCCTGATCGGCGGCCTGATCGTCGCGATCGACGGCACGAACCCGATCACGGCGTACAAGGCGATCTTCGAGGGAACCGGGCTGAACTGGTTCTTCCCCTGGGTGACCGGCGAGGCGCGTGACGACGCGGCCCGCGACCTCCAGCAGACGCTGCTCGTGGCCACCCCGCTCATGCTGACCGCGTGCGCGGTCGCCTTCGCCTTCCGCTGCGGCCTCTTCAACATCGGCGGGCAGGGGCAGTTCTGGGTCGGGCTGATGGTCGCGGTCTGGATCGGCACGCACTTCGAGGGGACGCCGCGCCCCCTGCACGTGCTCATCGCCCTCGCCGCCGCGACCGCCGGCGGGCTCGTCTGGGGCGGGATCGCGGGGCTCCTGAAGGCGAGCGTCGGAGCCCACGAGGTGATCTCGACGATCATGCTCAACTGGATCGCGATCTTCGTCGGGAAGTACCTGTTCGAGCTCGGCGGGCCGCTGCAGGGCGACCAGCCGTCCCTGCCCCGCTCGTTCGAGATCTTCGACTCGGCGGTGCTCTGGCCGATCTGGGGGAAGATCCAGGCGCTCCACGCGGGCATCTTCATCGCCCTCTTCGCGCTCGTCGTCTACCACCTGCTCCTGAACCGCACGACGCTCGGCTACGAGGTGCGCGCGGTCGGCTTCAACCCGGACGCGGCCCACTACGGCGGCATCTCCGTGCCTCGGAACTACTTCCTCGCCATGGGCATCTCGGGCGCGTTCGCCGGACTGGCCGGCGGCGTCGACCTGCTCGGCTGGCGGTTCGACGTCGACACGAGCGACTTCGACCTCGGCGCGGCCGGCTTCACCGGGATCGCCGTCGCGCTGCTCGGGCGGAACAAGGCGGTCGGGATCATGCTCGCCGGCCTGCTCTTCGGCGCCCTCCAGGTCGGAACGTCGTCGCGCCAGCTCGACCCCGACATCTTCAACCCGGCCCTCGCCTCGGATCTCGCGACGATGATCCAGGCGCTCGTCATCTTCTTCGTCGGCACCGAGCTCCTGATCGTCTACCTCTGGCAGGCGCGCCGGTTCGTCCTCCCGCGCCGCAAGCGGAAGTCCGAGGCGGCGCCGTGAGCACGCCCGAGCTCTCCGGCGTCCCCGGCGCCGAGCTCGCCCGCAAGCTGACGGAGCCGCGGACGATCGGCATCGTCGGCGTCGGCGCCGGGCTGCTCGCCTTCTGGCTCGCGCTCCCGCCCTGGACGCTGCGAGACGTCGCGGGCCCGATCGCGTGCGGGTTCGTGGCGCTCGCCTGCGGGCTCGCGGTGGTCACCCGCGGTGAGAAGAAGCTCGGCTGGTGGGCGATCGGGCTCGGGATCGCCGGCACGCTGGGCGCGGTCTGGCTCCAGACGAAGGACGCCGAGACGCTGAATCACGTCCTGACCGCCGGCGTGCTCGCCTCGACGCTGCGCTTCGCGACGCCGCTCACGTTCGCGGCGCTCGGCGGCCTCGTCTCGGAGCGGTCCGGAGTGGTGAACATCGGCCTCGAGGGCATGATGCTGATGGGAGCGTTCTTCGGCGTCTGGGGCGCCGAGGTGAGCAGCTCCTGGGTCGTGGGGATCCTCGTGGCGATCCTGTCCGGGGCCGTGCTCGCTCTCGTCCACGCGGTCTTCTCGGTCCACCTCCGGGCCGACCAGATCGTCAGCGGCTTCGCCGTCAACTTCCTCGCGCTCGGCCTCACGGGCTACCTGTTCAGCTCGATCTACCCGGACGGGATCCCGTCCGACATCGATCGCGTGCCGAACATCGACCTCGGCTTCCTCTCGGGAATCCCCGTCGTCGGCGAGTTCCTCGACGACGTGCTCGGCGACCTCAACCTGATGGTCTGGCTGATGTTCGGCTGCGTGATCCTCGTCAGCGTCGTCCTCTTCCGGACCCCGATCGGCCTGCGGATCCGCTCGGTCGGCGAGCATCCGCGGGCCGCGGACACCGTGGGGATCTCTGTCTACGGGATCCGCTACGCGGCGGTGGTCGCCTCGGGCGTTCTCGCGGCGCTCGGCGGCGCGTTCCTCTCGATCGGCTTCACCGGCACCTTCGCGGAGAACATGACGAGCGGCCGAGGCTTCATCGGGCTCGCAGCGATGATCTTCGGCAAGTGGCTCCCCTGGCCGACGTTCGGCGCGACGCTGCTGTTCGGCTTCGGGTTCGCGCTCGCGATCCCGCTCCAGCGCGAGGCGGGCGTCTCGGAGAACATCATCTCGACCCTCCCGTACGTGCTCACCCTGATCGCGCTCGTGGGATTGATCGGTCGCTCGATCCCGCCCGCCGCCGACGGCAAGCCGTACGTCAAGTAGGCTCCGTGGCGCCGAGGATCGCGGTCGTCGGCAGCGTCAACCTCGACCTCGTCGCGCGTTGCGAGCAGCTGCCGAGGCCGGGGGAGACGGTGCAGGGGACGGCGTTCGAGCGCATTCCCGGCGGGAAAGGGGCGAATCAGGCGGTCGCGGCGGCCCGGCTCGGCGCGGAGGTCAGGATGGTGGGCTGCGTCGGGAGCGACGCGTTCGCCGAGGAGGCGCTGCGCGGCCTCGTCTCGAGCGGCGCCGCGGTCGACGTGGGACGGGTGGATGGCCCGACCGGCGTCGCCTTCGTCGTGGTCGACGAGCGGGGCGAGACCCAGATCACGGTCGTGCCGGGAGCGAATGCGGCCCTCGGCCCGGACGACGTCGAGCTGACCCGGGAGGAGGCCGTTCTCTGCCAGCTCGAGGTGCCCGGCGTCACTGTCGCCGCGGCGGCGCGCAAGGCCGGCGGCTTCTTCTGCCTCAACGCGGCACCGGCGAGACCGGCTCCGCCCGAGGCCGTGAGCCGCGCCGATCTCGTCGTCGTCAACGCGCTCGAGTACGAGCTCGACGCGCTCACCCGCCGGGACGGGCTCGTCGCGCTGACGCTCGGGAGCGACGGAGCGGTGCTGCTGCGGCGGGGCCGTGTCGTCGCACGCGCTCGGCCGCCGCGAGTCGAGGCGGTCGACGGAACGGCCGCCGGGGACGCCTTCACCGCGTGCCTCGCCGTCTCGCTGCTCGAGGATCGCCCGCCCGAGGAGGCGCTCGAGCGCGCGTGCGCGGCGGGCGCGCTCGCCGCCTCGAAGCCCGGGGCGCAGCCGTCCCTGCCCACGGCGGCCGAGATCGACGCGATCCTCGCAGCGTGAGCGTTCCGGTCCTGATCGACTGCGACCCGGGTCACGACGACGCGATCGCGCTCCTGCTCGCGCTCGCGAGCCCGGAGGTGGAGCTTCTCGGCGTGACGACGGTCGCCGGCAACACGACGCTCGAGCGGGCGACCGCGAACGCGATCCGCGTCCTCGAGCACGTCGGGCGGGGGGAGGTCCCCGTCGCGGCGGGCGCCGACCGCCCGCTCGCCCGGTCGCTCGTGACGGCGGCACACGTCCACGGGGAGTCCGGCCTGGACGGCCCGGCGCTCCCACCGCCGGCCGCCTCGCCGGTTGCCCGGCACGCTGTCGATTTCATCGCGGAGACCGTGCTCCGCTCGGACAGGCCGGTGACGCTGATCCCGACCGGCCCGCTCACGAACGTGGCGCTCTTCCTGACGCGACATCCCGGCGCCGCCGCTCGCGTGGAGCGGATCGTGCTCATGGGCGGCGCGATCGCCGAGGGCAACGTCACGCCCGCCGCGGAGTTCAACGTCTGGGTCGATCCGGAGGCGGCCCGCAGCGTCTTCGCGAGCGGGCTCGACGTGACCATGGTCGGGCTGGACGTCACGCACAAGGCGCTGCTGACCCCCGCCGACGCCGACCGGCTCAGATCGGCCGGCCGCGCCGGGACGCTCGTCGCGGAGCTCCTCGACTTCTTCCTCCGCTACCACACGAGGACGTACGGGATGGCCGGCTCGCCGATCCACGACGCGGTCGCCGTCGCACACGTCGTGCGGCCAGGGCTGGTCGAGACGGTGGAGCGCCACGTGGCGATCGAGTGCTCTTCCGAGCTCTGCCGCGGGCGCACCGTCGTCGACCTCTGGCGCCGGGGCGAGGCCGCGCCGAATGCGCACGTTGCCGTCGGCCTCGACGCAGAGGGGTTTCGCGAGCTTCTGATCGGGCGCCTCACGGCTCTCGCGTAGGCTCTCCGTCGCAGTGTCTACAGTGGCGGTCGTGCGGAATCCGAAGGCGATCGGGGCCCTCTTCTTCGGACTCGTGGCGCTCGGGTTTCTCGCCGCCGGGGCGGCCGTGCCACGCTTCGTCGACGAGATCGAGCCGCTCGAGGCCCTCGTCGTCGTCCCCGCGGCGGTCGTCTGCGCGCTGATCGGGGTCGGTCTCGCGAGACGGGCCCGCTTCGAGTTCCAGCGCTCGCTCGGGCGGATCGGAGGGAACGGCGTCGCCGCGGTGGGGAGGGCACTCAGCGTGATCGCGCTGCTCGTGTCGCTCACGGCCGCGCTCGCCGTCGGGGTCTTCGCCGTGCTCGCGCTGGTGCTCGATTAGGGAGTTCCTGGACACTCCGGCTACAATCTCGGCTCCGTGTTCGAGATCGGCAGCAGCCTGCGCGACGCGAGGGTCCGCCAGGGGCTCGACCTGCCCGAGCTCGAGGCGGACACGAAGATCCGCGCGAAGTACCTGAAGGCGCTCGAGGAGGAGCGCTTCGACCTCCTCCCGGGCGACGCCTACGTGAAGGGCTTCCTGCGGACGTATGCCGAGCGGCTCGGCCTCGACGGTCAGCTCTACGTCGACGAGTACAACTCGCGCTTCTCGCTCTCGGAGGAGCCCGTCCACGCGGCGCGGCCGAGGCGACGGTCGCGGCGAAGCCGCCTCGAGGCACACGCCGTGCTGATCGCGCTCGCCGGGATCGTCGCGGTCACCGTCCTCGTGATCGCCGCGTGGCAGATCGGGAGCTCCTCCGAGGCCGAGCCGGAGCAGCCCGGCTCGTCCGCGCCCGCCGAGACGGTCCCCGAGGAGGTGACGCCCGCTCCCGTGACGACCAGCGAGCCTCCAGCCGAGCCGGTGACGCTGGCGTCCCTGACGGTGAGTGCCGCGCACGGGGCTTCCGTCGTCGAGGCGCGCCGCGGCTCGGCGACCGGAACGCTGCTGTTCGAGGGCACGCTCGCCCGCGGCGAGAGCCAGCGCTTCGAGGCGAAGCGCATCTGGCTCAGGATCGGGAAGTCGCAGAACGTCGAGCTCGAGCTGAACGGCGAGTCCGTACCGCTTCCGGGCTCCGGGCCCGCCGTTCTCGTCGCCACCGCCTCAGGCGTGCAGCCCGCCGACGGCTCCTAGCGCGTGGCGCCCCGCCCGCGCGCCGTCATCGTGGTCACGGGCTCGGAGCTCGTGCGCGGCGACCTCCGCGACGCGAACGGCTCGTTCGTCGCCCGCGAGCTCCGGCGCCTCGGAATCGAGCCTGCGCGCATGATCGTCGTCGGGGACCGGCCGGCCGAGCTCGAGGCTGCGCTGCGCGAGGCGCTCGAGGCGGACGTCTGCGTCACATCGGGCGGCCTCGGTCCGACCCACGACGACCGCACCGTCGAGCTGCTCGCGCAGGTGGCGGGCGTCGAGCTTCGCGTCGACCCCGACCTCGAGCGGGAGATCGAGGGGATCTCCCGCGGCTTCGCGGAGCGCCTCGGACGGCCGTACGCCGACTTCGCGGCAGGCGTGCGCAAGCAAGCCTGCCTTCCGGCCGGCGCGGTCTCCCTCGGCCTTGCCGGCACCGCGCCCGGGATCCTGCTCGAACGCGAGGGGCGGGTGGCGATCGCGCTGCCCGGGCCACCGGCCGAGCTGCGGCGCCTCTGGGCGGCTGCGGCCGAGCATCCCTCCATCCGCCGGCTCGCCGCGGCGGCGCCGCCGCGAGCCCATCGCCTGCTTCGGTTCTTCGGCCCCAG
>JBBILK010000033.1:7446-9631 GCA_037444965.1 Actinomycetota bacterium
CGCGCGCGACTTCGAGATCCACGTCGACCTCTACGCGGAGGCGGCCGGTGCCGAGCGGGCCCGGGCCGTGGGGGAGGCGCTGCTCGCCGAGTTCGGTGACCAGCTGTTCGCGGAGGACGAGCGCCCGGTCGAGGAGCTCGTGCTCGAGCTGGCGCGCACCCGCGGGCTGACGCTCGCGACGGCTGAGTCCTGCACCGGCGGGATCGTGGGCGCGCGGCTGACGGGGATCGCCGGCTCGAGCGACGTCTACGTGGGCGGCGTCGTCGCCTACGCGAACTCGGTCAAGGTCTCGGCGCTCGGCGTGCCGGAGGAGCTCCTTGAGGCGCACGGCGCGGTCTCGGCGGAGGCAGCGGCCGCCATGGCCCGGGGCGCGCGAGAGCGTCTCGACGCCGACGTCGCGGCGGCGGTCACCGGCATCGCAGGACCCGGCGGCGGCACCGCCGAGAAGCCCGTCGGCCTCGTCTTCCTCCACGTCGAGGCGCCCGACGCGAGCAGGGGCATCCGGCTTCACCTCCCCGGCGACCGGGAGGCCGTGCGCGTTCGCGCGGCCGCGTACCTCCTGCATCTCCTGCGGCGCGTCTTGGCGCGGTCCCGCGACACCTCCGCGTGAATTCCGCTGGTACGGTCGAGCGCAGTGAGAAGCTGCGCCTCTTCTTCGGGATCCCGCTTCCGGGCGAAGCCGCGGACGCGCTGGCACGCTGGGCAGCCGAGACCTTCGACGAGCTGCCGGGCGTGCGCGTGCTGCCTTCCGGCCACCTGCACGTCACGCTCGCCTTCCTCGGCAGCCGGCCTGCGAGCGAGCTCCCGCTGCTCCGGGAAGCGCTCCGGGACGCCGCGGGCGGCATGGCGAGGCCCGTCCTCGAGCCGCTGCGCTACCGGGAGACCGAGCGGGTCGGCATGATCGTGCTGGCGGACGAGGACGGCCGCGCCGGCCAGTTGCAGGCGCGCCTCTCGCAGCGTCTCGAGCGCCTCGGCGTCTACCGGCCCGAACGGCGCGCCTGGCTCGCCCACGTCACGGTGGCACGGTTCTCGCGGCAGCCGCGCCTGGCTGCGCCCCCACCCGAGACCGGGCCGATCAGTCCGTCCGATGCTGCCCTCTATCATTCTCTGCTGCGACCGAGCGGGGCGCAGTACGACATCGTGGAAGCTGTTGCCCTAGGAGGTTCAACGTCGTGAGCGATTCCCAGCGCGAGCAGGCCCTCTCAGCGGCTCTCGGTCAGATCGAGCGGCAGTTCGGCAAGGGGTCGGTCATGAAGATGTCCGACCAGGCGCTCGAGGCCATCCCAGCGATCTCGACGGGCTGCCTGTCGCTCGACCTTGCTCTCGGAATCGGCGGGCTCCCCCGAGGCCGCATCGCCGAGATCTTCGGCCCCGAGTCTTCGGGGAAGACGACGCTGCTCTACCACGTGATCGCCGAGGCGCAGAAGCTCGGCGGGATCTGTGCGTTCATCGACGCCGAGCACGCGATGGACCCCGGCTACGCGAAGCGAATCGGCGTGAACATCGACGACCTCCTCGTCTCACAGCCGGATCACGGCGAGCAGGCGCTCGAGATCGCCGAGCTCCTGATCCGCAGCGGCGCCGTCGACGTCGTCGCGATCGACTCCGTCGCCGCGCTCACACCCAAGGCGGAGATCGAGGGCGAGATGGGAGACAGCTTCGTCGGTCTCCAGGCCCGCCTGATGAGCCAGGCGCTCCGGAAGCTCGCCGGCACGCTCAACCGCACCGGCACCGTGTGCATCTTCACGAACCAGCTGCGCGAGAAGATCGGCGTCATGTTCGGCAACCCCGAGACGACGCCGGGAGGCCGCGCGCTCAAGTTCTACGCCTCGGTCAGGCTCGACGTGAGGCGGATCGAGACGCTCAAGGAGGGCGTCGAGGCGATCGGCAACCGCACGCGCGTCAAGGTGGTCAAGAACAAGGTCGCGCCGCCGTTCAAGCAGGCCGAGTTCGACATCATCTACGGCGAGGGCATCTCCTGGGAGGGGTCGATCCTCGACGTCGGGCTCGACCAGAAGATCGTCCAGAAGTCCGGCTCGTACTTCAGCTTCGGCGAGGAACGGCTCGGCCAGGGGCGCCAGAACGCGATCGCCTTCCTCCGCGAGCATCCCGACGTCGCGGCCGAGATCGTGCGCCGCGTCCGCGGCGGAGCGACGGACACCGTTTCCGCCCGGCTCGAGCGCGC
>JBBILK010000033.1:9654-11901 GCA_037444965.1 Actinomycetota bacterium
CCCCCCCGCCGAGGAGATCGCGGAGGTCGCGTAGGGCGTCGCGGGCGGGGCGTCGTGAGCGGCCCGTCCGAGCCCACCGAGCTCGCGCTCCGCGCGCTCTCGTACCGCGACCTGTCGCGCTCCGCGCTCGCGCAGCGGCTCGCGGCCGCCGGTGCCGGAGACGCTGCGGCGATCCTCGATCGTCTGGCGGAGGCGGGGCTCGTCGACGACCGCCGTCTGGCCGAGACACGGGCAGCGGCGCTGGCCGGCCGCGGGCTCGGCAACGCCGCCATCGACGCGAGGCTGGAGGCAGAGGGGATCGAGCGAGCCGACCGGCTCGCCGCGCTCGCGGCGATCGAGCAGGAGGAGATCCGTGCCCGCCGCCTGGCCCGCGAGGCCGGCCACCGCGGGCACGCGCGAGTCGCGGGGCTCCTCGGACGGCGGGGATTCTCGGGCGAGGCGATCGAGGCCGCCCTCGCAGCGCTGGACGGGCCTCTCGGGGCCGAGCTAGGATGAGTGCACCATCCAGCAACTTCTTGCCTCCATGGACACGGCTTTCGCCCGAACGGCGCGCATGACGACGACGATTCCACCAGTCCTGTCGAGCTCGAGAGAAGGCAACCAAACCCGGAGAGGTCTCGCGGGGATCGGGTAGCGCCGTCCTGCGGGACCGGGGTCGGGTCGCCGAGCGCCGGTTCGCCGAAGCGCCGTTCCTACGGAGCATGGACGTAGGAGCACGCGATGCCATATGTCGTAGGGATCCTGATCGGCCTCGCGGTCGGTGCTCTCGGGGCCTACCTCGTCTCCCGCCTTCTTCTCCAGGGCCGTCTCGCGGCGGCGAGGAGGGAGCGGGAGAGCCTCCTCGCCGAGGCGACGAGAGACGCCGACGCGATCCGGCGCGAGGCCCAGGTCGAGTCCCGCGAGCAGGCGGTCAAGCTCCGCGCAGCCATCGACGAAGAGCTGTCCGACCGCCGGACCGAGATCATCAAGATCGAGGAGCGGGTCCTTCAGAAGGAGGAGGAGATCGATCAGCGGCTACGCGAGTTCGAGCGGCGTGACCAGTCGCTCGCCGAGCGAGAGACGGCGATCGCCCAGACGCTCGAGCGGGCCGAGGAGGCGCGCGACCACCAGCTTCGCGAGCTCGAGCGGCTCTCGGGCCTGACCGTCAACGAGGCACGCCAGGAGCTTCTCACACGCTCGGAGGAGCTCGTCCGGCACGAGATGGCCCGGATGGTGAGGCAGATCGAGGAGGAGGCCCAGACGGAGGCGAAGCAGCGTGCCCGCAATCTCGTCGCCGACGCGCTGCAGCGGGTCGCCGCGAGCCATGCCGCCGAGACCACGGTCTCGCTCGTGCAGCTGCCGTCGGACGACATGAAGGGCCGGATCATCGGCCGCGAGGGAAGGAACATCCGCGCGCTCGAGAACCTGACCGGCGTCGAGTTCATCATCGACGACACGCCGCAGGCCGTCGTGCTCTCGTCCTTCGACGGGATGCGGCGCGAGATCGCGAGGCTGACGCTGATGAAGCTCGTCGAGGACGGCCGCATCCACCCGTCCCGGATCGAGGAGATGTACTACCAGTCCAAGGCCGAGATCGAGGACCAGGTGCGCCAGGCGGGCGAGCAGGCCGTGTTCGAGGCGAACTGCGGGAAGATGCACGAGGAGCTCGTCAAGGTGCTCGGGCGTCTCCGCTACCGGACGAGCTACGGGCAGAACGTGCTCAAGCACTCCCTCGAGGTCTGCCACCTCGCGGGGATCATGGCCTCCGAGCTCGGCGTGAGCGTGAAGACCGCCAAGCGCGCCGCGCTCCTGCACGACATCGGCAAGGCGATGACGCACGAGGTCGAGGGCCCGCACGCGCAGATCTCCGCGCAGCTGGCGCGGAAGTACGGCGAGTCGCCCCAGGTCTGCCACGCGGTCGAGGCGCACCACTACGAGGTGCAGCCGGAGACGGTGGAGGCGATCCTCGTGATCGCGGGCGACGCCATCTCCGCTTCGCGTCCGGGGGCGCGCGGCGAGAGCCTCGAGAACTACATCAAGCGGCTCGAGACCCTCGAGCGGATCGCCTCGTCGAAGAAGGGGGTCGACCGGGTGTTCGCGCTCCAGGCCGGACGGGAGATCCGCGTGATGGTGAAGCCCGCCGAGATCGGCGACGACGAGGCGGTGCTGCTCTCCCACGAGATCGCGCGGGACATCGAGGGTCAGCTCGAGTATCCCGGCCAGATCAAGGTGACCGTGATCCGCGAGGTCCGCGCCACCAGCGTCGCC
>JBBILK010000034.1:0-3109 GCA_037444965.1 Actinomycetota bacterium
CCGGTGACCACCGCCGCCCGGATGTCGAGCTCGCGCTCGCCTGCGGGCGCGGGCCGCCCGGCGGTCGGGCGTCTGCGAACGAGGTCGAGCCCGCTCAGGAGCAGGACGGCCGCGATCACGAGCAGGAGCGCGGTCTCCGGCGCCCGGCCGGCGAGATAGCCGCCGGCGAGGGCGCCGGCGACGGACGGCGGCGCCATCCAGGCGAACAGTCGCCAGTGGATCCTGCGCGCGCGGAGGTGGACCGCCGCCGCGCTCGCCGCGGCCACCCCGGAGATCGCGATGTTCGCCCCGCCCCCGGCGGCGGCCGACGAGGCGAGGGCGACCACGACCGGCAGCCGCAGGTTGCCGAGCACGAGGCCGACCAGACCTCCGATCAGGGCGACGGCGAAGCACCAGGCGGCGAGAGCTGCGAGCTCCACGGCGACGCTCTGACGTTACCGGCAACCGCATCGACTGACGTCGATAGAGAACAATCTCGATACATTGCGGGCATGCCGAAGCGACTCCCGCTGATCGAGTGCTGCACGCCGCTTGCCGGCTCGAGCCTCTCGGAGACCGAGGCGGCCGAGCTCGAGCGGCTCTTCCGCGCGCTCGGCGACCGTCACCGCGTCAGGATCCTCAACGTGCTCGTGCAGGCAGGCGGGGAGCCCGTCTGCGTCTGCGAGCTCGTTCCGACGCTCGGGCTCGCCCAACCCACGGTCAGCTACCACCTGAAGCAGCTCGCCGACGCGGGCCTGATCGAGCGCGAGCGGCGCGGGACGTTCGCTTACTACGGGCTCGTCCCGGGCGCGCTCGAGCGCGTGCGGGGCCTGTTCGCCGCTCCGGCTGCGGGTGTCGACTACGTGCGCTTCGGGTCGACGGCGAGGCCTGCCCGCGGTTCGCCGGGGCGGGAGCGGGCGGCAGGCTGAGGCCACGTCAGGCGGCGGCGCAGCCAGAGCGCGACGTAGACCAGCCCGACGAGCACCGGCACCTCGATCAGCGGCCCGACGACGCCGGCCAGCGCCTGGCCCGACGCGGCGCCGAACACGCCGACCGCGACGGCGATCGCGAGCTCGAAGTCGTTCGAGGCAACCGTGAACGAGAGCGCGGCGGTCTGCGGATAGGGGAAGCGCAAGAGCCGGCCCGCAGCGAAGCCGAGCATCCACATGACCGCGAAGTACGCGAGCAGCGGTGCCGCGATGCGTACCACGTCGAGCGGGTCGGCGGTGATCTCGTCGCCCTGGATCGCGAACAGCAGCACGATCGTGAAGAGCAGCCCGTAGAGGGTGATCGGTGCGATGCGCGGGATGAGCCGTTGCTCGTACCAGTCGCGGCCGCGGCGCCGGATCCCGATCCAGCGGGTGAGCACCCCCGCCAGCAACGGGATCCCGAGGAAGATCAGCACCGTACGAGCGACCTCCCAGATCCCGACCTCGAACCCCTGCGTGTCCAACCCGAGCCAGCCTGGGAGCGTCGTCAGGTAGAAGTAGCCGAGCAGCGCGTAGGCGAGAACCTGGAAGAGCGCGTTGAAGACGACGAGCACCGCGGCGCGCTCGCGGTCGCCGAGCGCGATGTCGTTCCACACGAGCACCATCGCGATACAGCGCGCAAGTCCCACGATGATCACTCCCGTCCGGTAGGCGGGCTGGTCGGCGAGGAAGATCCACGCCAGGGCGAACATCAGCGCCGGCCCGACGACCCACGAGAGCAGAAGGGAGGTACCGAAGAAGCGCCAGTTGCCGACACCGTCGTCGCTCATCCGGCCGATGTCCTCGTAGCGCACCTTCGCGAGCACCGGGTACATCATCAGCAGCAGCCCCGCCGCGATCGGGAGCGAGACGGTGCCGATCTGGAGCCGGTCGAGCAGGTCGTTGAGGCCCGGCACGAGCGCCCCGAGCACGAGGCCCCCGGCCATCGCCAGCCCGATCCAGACGGGAAGGAAGCGATCGAGCCGTGACAGCCGCGCGAGCACCACCGCCTCGTCGGTGGCGACAGCGCGATCGGGAGCCGGGCCGCTCATGCCGAACGCACCCGGTTCGGGGCAGCGATCAGTGACTCGACGCGCCGGGTGATCTCGTCGCGAATCGCGCGCACCTCGGCGACGCTCTTGCCGGCAGGGTCGTCCAGCTCCCAGTCGAGGTACTGCTTGCCCGGGATGACCGGGCAGGCGTCCCCGCAGCCCATTGTCACGACCACGTCAGCCCACTCGGCGTCTGCGTCCTCCAGCCGGCGGGGCACGCGGTCGGCGAGGTCGATGCCCACTTCCCGCATCGCTTCCACGACCTCGGGGTGAACCCGCGCTGCAGGGCTGGAGCCGGCCGAGCGTGCCCGGTGTGCGCCGCCGGCAGCTCGCTCGAACAGCGCTTCGGCCATCTGCGAACGGCCGGCATTCTGGACGCAGACGAAGAGGACGTTCACGCGGCTCGCACGTTCGCTTCGGTGGCGCCTCTGACGAGCTCGCCGAGCCGGTCGAGCACTCCGTCGGCGATCCGGTAGTAGTTGAAGCGGCCTCGGCGCTCCCGCTCGAGCAGCCCGGCCTCGACCAGCAGCTTGAGGTGGTAGCTGACCGTCGGCTGGGCGAGCCCGAGTGCCGGCATCAGCTTGCAGACGCAGACTGCCTCGTCGGATGTGCTGAGCAAGTTGAGGATGCGCACGCGGTGCCGGTCGGCGAGCGCTTTGAAGAGACGTTCGAGCTCCGCCGCCTGCGCGGGCGACAGCGTGGGCCGGACGAGCGGGCTGCAGCAATCGATCAGCGAAGTCGATGGCACAGGAGCGAGGCTAGCAAACAATCGAAAAGTTTGGATCAGAGGTGCCTGGTACCGGTGCCTGGCACCGGTGCCAGGCAGCCGGCGTTCGGCCCTTGAGCCGCGCGCTGCCGCCGCCGATCCCTTCCTCGTATCATGGATTCCGTGGCCAGGGTCGAGACGCGCAAGGCTCCGCAGGAGCGTCTGCTCAACCGCGAGCTCTCGTGGCTCGACCTCAACGATCGCGTGCTCCAGCTCGCGGCCGATCCCGGGATCCCGCTCCTCGAGCGGGTGAAGTTCTGCTCGATCTTCTCGTCCAACCTCGACGAGTTCTTCATGGTGCGGGCAGCGGGCCTGACGCGCCAGTCGGCCTCCGGCCTCGCGAT
>JBBILK010000034.1:3150-11768 GCA_037444965.1 Actinomycetota bacterium
GGGCTCACGCCGAAGCAGGCGCTCGCCGCGATCCGGGCCCGGGTGCTCGAGCTGACCGCGCGCCAGTCGCGCCTCTGGACGCGCGAGCTGAGGCCGGCGCTCGAGGAGGCGGGGATCATCGTCGGCACGGTCGCCGACGCGGCGGACGAGGAGGTCTCGGAGCTCGCAGCGCTCTTCGACCGCGAGATCTACCCGGTGCTCACCCCGCTCGCGGTCGGTCCGGGCCAGCCGTTCCCGTACATCTCCGGCCTCTCGCTCTCGATCGGGCTCTTCGTCCGCGACCCCGACACCGGCGAGGAGCGCTTCGCCCGGGTCAAGGTGCCCGAAGGCCTGCCGCGCTTCGTCACGGTCAGCGGGCGCGACCTCTTCGTGCCGCTGGAGTCGCTGATCGAGCACTTCCTACCCTGGCTCTTCCCCGGCATGGAGATCGGCGAGCGCGCGCTCTTCCGGGTCACGCGCGACGCCGACTTCGAGGTCTCGGACGAGGCCGACGACCTGCTGGAGGCCGTCGAGCTCGAGATCCGGCGGCGGCGCTTCGGCGAGGTGATCCGGCTCGAGGTCTCGGAGGGGATCTCGCAGAGCATGCTCGACCGCCTCGTCGAGGGCCTCGGCGTGGCGGCGGAACAGGTCTACCCGATTCAGGCCAAGCTCGACATGGCCGACCTGATGGAGATCGCCACGCTCGACCGCCCGGAGCTCCGCGACGAGCCCTGGGCGCCGGCGACCCCGGCGCGCTTCGCCGGCCTCGGCGGCCCGGCCGAGCTGTTCTCCGAGATCCGCAAGGGCGACCTGCTCGTGCAGCTGCCCTACCACTCGTTCGGGGCGACCGTCGAGGCGTTCGTTCGGGCCGCGGTGCGCGATTCCGACGTGCTCGGGATGAAGTCGACCGTGTACCGGACGAGCGAGGACTCCCCGGTCGTGCCGGCGCTGATCGAGGCCGCCGAGCAGGGCAAGCAGACCGTCTGCCTCGTCGAGCTGAAGGCCCGCTTCGACGAGCGGCGGAACATCGAGTGGGCGAGGGCGCTCGAGCAGGCCGGCGTCCACGTCGTCTACGGCTTCCACAACCTGAAGATCCACGCGAAGACGACCCTCGTCGTTCGCCGCGAGGGAGACATGCTGCGGCGCTACGCGCACGTCGGCACCGGGAACTACCACGCGCGGACCGCGCGGTTGTACGAGGACTTCGGCCTCTTCACCGACGACGAGGACATCGCCGCGGACATCGCCGACCTCTTCAACTACCTGACGGGGTTCGGGCGCCCCCAGCGGTTTCGCAAGCTGCTCGTCGCGCCCTTCAACCTCCGTCACCGCCTGATCGAGGAGATCCGCGGCGTCGCCGCGGCCGCCGCGGGCGGGAAAGCCGCGCGCGCCATCCTCAAGGTGAACGCGCTGACCGACGAGGCGATCATCGAGGAGCTCTACGCCGCCTCGCAGGCCGGGGCCCAGGTCGACGTGGTCGCCAGAGCGATCTGCTCGCTCAGGCCGGGCGTCCCGGGCATGTCCGAGAACATCCGGGTTCGCTCGATCCTCGGGCGCTTTCTCGAGCACAGCCGCGTGTTCGCCTTCGAGACGGACGGCGTCCTGCGCCTCTACATGGGCAGCGCCGACCTCATGCCTCGAAACCTCGACCACCGGATCGAGGTCGTGACGCCGGTCGAGGACCCGAAGGCGCGGCAGGAGCTCGAGGCCGTGCTCGAGACGCTCCTCGCCGACAACACCCAGGCCTGGGAGCTCGACCCGGACGGCGCCTGGGAGCGGCTCCGGCCGGCCAAGGGTGACCGCATCCGCGCCACGCACGAGAGGCTGATGAAGCGCGCGCGGCAGCGCGCGAGGCGCCGCAACGACCTGCGGCCGCCGCGCTAGCGGTACGCTCGCGCATGGCAGCGGAGCCGGGCAGCCGCTTCCTGCGCGAGGTCCGGGAGCAGCCGGCCGTGCTGGCGAGGCTCGTCGCCGGGTGCGGCGACGGCCTGCGGGAGGTCGCCCGTCACGCCGGGCAGGCGCGGCACGTCCGGCTCGTCGCCCACGGGTCGTCGGACAACGCCGCCTCCTACGCCGTCTACGCGTTCGGCCTGCTCGCGAACCTGACAGCCTTTCGCGAGTCGATCTCGCTGCTCACGTACTACGGGGCCGCGCCGGACCTGCACGACTCGATCGTGGTCGCGATCTCCCAGTCCGGCCGCACGCCCGACGTGGTCGACTACGTCCGGGCGGCGCGCGGCCGCGCGGCGTTCACCGTCGCCGTCACGAACGACGAAGGCTCGCCGCTCGCCGCGAGCGCGGACGTCGTGCTCCCGCTCTGCGCCGGCCCGGAGGAGGCGGTCGCCGCGACGAAGACCTACACCGCGAGCATCGCCGCGCTCGCGCTGCTCGCCGCCGCCATCGGCGGCCGGGAGGAGGAGACGGTCCGGGGAATCGAGTCGTCGGCCTCGCTGATCTCCGAGGCGCTGCCCGCGCTCCAGGAGCGGGCTGAAGCCGCGGCCGCCCTGCTCGAGACGACGCGGCAGATGGTCGTGATCGGCCGGGGGATCGAGCTCACGACCGCGCGGGAGATCGCGCTCAAGCTGAGCGAGACGTGCCGTCTCCTGGCCGAGCCCCTGACGAGCACGGACCTCGCCCACGGGCCGATTGCCGGGCTCGATCCGTTCTCGCCGGTCTGGGTCGTGGCAAGCCCCGACCCCTGTCTCCCGGCGGCTCTCGAGGCCGCGGTGAGGGCTGGTCGAGCCGGAGCTCCGATCATCGCGAGCGGCGCCGCAGCCGGGCGGGTCCCGGGCGCCGCCGTCCGGCTCGAGGTGAGCGCGGCCCCGCAACCGATCCTCGCGCCGCTGATCTCGGTCGTGCCCGGGCAGCTCGTCGCCTGGGCGCTCGCCCGCGCGAAGGGCCTCGACCCGGACGCGCCGGCCGGCCTCGCCAAGGTGACCGAGGTGCCCTGACCGCGGGGTCCGCTCAGCGCCCGCGCGCGTACCCGCGCAGAATGTTCCGGTCGCGCTCGTACGTGAGCCGCTCGAGCGCTTCGGCAACGGGGAGCCAGCGGGCGTCGTCGATCTCGCGGTGCGGCGCGAACGACCCGTCGAGGGGGTGCATCGCGAAGTAGCGCACGATCTTCGCCCGGTCGCGGGCGTCGCGGTAGCGGGTCTCGCCGACCTCCTCGCCGAGCTCGCAGCGCAGCCCGGTCTCCTCCTCCACCTCGCGCAGGGCGCAGGCGGCGTCCTCCTCGCCGGGCTCGGCTTTCCCCTTCGGGAACGTCCAGTCGTCGTAGGCCGGCCGGTGGACGAGGAGCACCTCGAGGCCGGCGTCGAGCCGCCGCACGACGAGCCCGCCGGCGGCACGCACGACGTCGGCCTCTACGTCCAAGCCTCCCGGCCTCGCTTCTCCAGGCGCTTCCACGCCTCCGGGAACGCTGCCCGTGCCACCGCGCGGCGCGTCTCTTCGCGCTCGATCAGCCGCCCGGCCGTGAACGCGAACGTCCTGCCGCCGATCCGCCGGACGCCGTCGCGCAGGCGCTTCTCCGCGACGACCGCGTCCTGGTGCTCGCCGAGGACGTCCTGGAAGGACTTCGCCTCCTGGATGAACCTGGTTGCCCGGTTGCCGGCCGCGCCCTCGGCGAGCTCCGCCGCGTACCGGGCGCGCTTGCCCTTGATGCGAACCTCGTGGAGCTCCTCGTCGGTCGGGTCGGCCGGGAGGGCGCGAACCGCCTTCCGCAGCCGTTTGAACTCCCCTGCGGCGATCGACCGAAGCGGTGTCTCCTCGCCCGTCAGCCGCGGTGACTCCGCCGCCGCTTCGAGGCGGGCGAGGAGCTGGAGGTACCGCTCGCTTCGCCGCGCCTCGAGCAGCTGCCCTCGATGCTCGTCGCGCTCGGCCTCGAGGAGCCGGAAGAGCCGGCGCAGGGCGCGCTGCTCCCCAGCGTCGAGCCCGGCGGCGTCCTCGCGCAACCGCTCCACGAGCACGTCGAGGTCGCGTACGGCTCCGAGCACGCCGCCGAGCCAGGCGAGCTCGGAACGGAGCTCTCCCGCCCATTCGGGGTCGAGCAGCGATCCGGCCGCGCGCAGGAACGCCCGCAACCGCCGTGTCGCGACCCTCATCTGGTGGAGCTCCTCGGGGTCGGTGCCGAGCCGGGTGCCGGGGTCGTGGGCCACGATCGCCTCGTACTGGGCCGCGAGCATCGCCCTCAGGTGCTCGGAGGAGGGCGCTCGCGGCGCGGGAGGCGGGGGCGGCGCCGGCCGCTCGAGGTCGAGGGCCTGGAAGAGCTTCGGGCGGGTGTCCCCGTCGGTCGCCCCGGCGGCCCGGAGCACCTTCCCGATCCGGCCGAGTGCCTTGCCGTCGCCGCTCACGAGCTCGACCTCGAGCTCCTGGAACGCGCGCACGGTCCGGCGTCCGTCGAGCACCGAGACCGCGTCGACGGTGACGTCCGCCACCGCTCCGTCGAGCTCCTGGACGCGGATTCCGCCGCGGCGTGTCCGCAGCCTGGCCACCGGCTCGAGCGGCGCGCCCCGCAGGTACGGGGTCAGGAGGTCGAGCATCGCCGGCGGCGGGCCTGCGGGACGGCCCGGGAGCTCGAGCTCGAGGCGGTGGGCGCCGCGCGGCAGCTTGAGCTGCCAGAGCCCCTTGCCCTTCTCGACCCGCCGGCGCAGCGTCACGCCGGCGGCGGCGAGGCGGTGTCCCGCCGTGTCGTAGTACGTCGACGTGAACACCCGCGGAGCGAGCTTCACGCCCGGCAGGTCGGGCAGCCTGAAGCTGCGATCCGCGCCGAGCTTGAGCTCCTGCTCGAGCATCTGCTTCGGTGCGGTCACTAACCGATTCTAGACCGAACTGGCCGCGAGTATCCTCTCCTGACCGTGAAGGTCATCCTCCCCGACGACTCCGAGCTCGACCTTCCCGCCGGTTCGACCGGCCTCGACGCGGCACGGGCGATCGGGCCCAGGCTGGCCGAGCAGGCCGTGCTCGCGCGCGTCGACGGCGCCGTCCAGGATCTCCGGCTGCCGCTCGCGGACGGCGCCCGGATCCAGATCCTGACCACCCGCGACCGTCAGGACCCGGACGCCCTCTTCGTCCTTCGGCACTCGGCCGCTCACCTGCTCGCGGAGGCGGCACGGCGCCTGTACCCGGGCACGAAGGTCGCGATCGGGCCGCCGATCGAGAACGGCTTCTACTACGACTTCGAGTTCCCGGAGCCGGTCGGCGAGGACGCCCTCGAGCGGCTCGAGGAGGAGATCCGCCGCGAGATCGCCGAGGGGCGCGTCTTCGAGCGCGAGGAGGTGGAGCGCGACGAGGCGCGCCGGCGCTTCGAGGCGGAGGGCGAGCCGTACAAGGTGGAGCTCGTCGACACCGCCGAAGGACCGATCTCGTTCTACCGCCAGGGCGACTTCACCGACCTCTGCCGCGGCCCGCACCTCCAGACCGCCGAGCCGATCAGGGCGGTGAAGCTCCTCTCGATCGCGGGCGCCTACTGGCGCGGCGACGAGCGAAACCCGCAGCTGACGAGGATCTACGGTACCGCCTTCTACGACCCGGCCGACCTCGAGGAGCACCTGCACCGGCTCGAGGAGGCCCGGCGCCGCGACCATCGCCGGCTGGGGCGCCGGCTCGGGTTGTTCGACTTCTCCGAGCTCGCGCCGGGAATGCCGTTCTGGCACCCGAAGGGCATGGTCGTCTGGAACGTGCTCGAGGACCTGCGGCGCTCCGAGAACGTGCGTCGCGGCTACCAGGAGATCCGCACGCCGCAGCTCTACGACGCCGACCTCTGGAAGACGTCGGGCCACTGGGAGAAGTTCCGCGGCGACATGTTCGCCCTCGAGATCGAGCACCGGGACTTCGGGCTCAAGCCGATGAACTGCCCCGGCCACTGCCTGCTCTACGCCCAGGCCGCGCGGAGCTACCGCGACCTTCCGCTCCGCCTCGCCGAGGCGGGCAACCTGCACCGGAACGAGCTCTCCGGCGTCCTCCACGGCCTCTTGCGGGTGCGCCACTTCGTGCAGGACGACGCGCACATCTTCTGCGCCCCGGAGCAGATCCACGACGAGCTCCTCGGCTGCCTCGACTACGCCTTCTTCCTCTACGACCTCTTCGGGCTCGAGCTGCGGGTCGAGCTCTCGACGCGGCCCGAGAACAAGCTCGGGACGGACGGGGAGTGGGATTTCGCCGAGGCCGCCCTCGAGGCCGCACTGGCGGCGCGCGGTCTGGAGGCGCCCGTGAGCGCGGGCGAGGGCTCCTTCTACGGCCCCAAGATCGACCTCCACATGACGGATTCGCTCGGGCGCAGCTGGCAGCTCGGGACGGTGCAGCTCGACCTCCAGATGCCGAAGCGCTTCGGGCTCGTCTACGCGGGCAGCGACAACGCCGAGCACACGCCCGCGATGATCCACCGGGCGCTGCTCGGCTCCTTCGAGCGCTTCCTCGGCGTCTACCTCGAGCACACGGGCGGCGAGCTGCCGGCCTGGCTGGCACCGGTGCAGGCCAGGATCGTGCCCGTCTCCGACCGGCACGGCGGAGGCGCCGCCGAGCTCGCGCGGGAGCTCGCTGGACGGGGCGTCCGGGCCGACGTCGACGAGAGCGGCGAGACGCTCGCGAAGCGCATCCGCACCGCCGAGCTGGAGAAGATCCCCTACGTGCTCGTCGTCGGCGACAAGGAGCTCGAGGGAGGGACGCTCGCGCTCAGGGTGCGCGGAGAGCGTGGCGTGATCGTGAAACCTCGTGCCGAGGCGCTGGACGAGATTGCGCAAGCTGCTAGGCTGTGAAGCCTGCAAGCAGGAGCGACCAGTTCCTCACCTCCCGGGCCCGAGGCTTGTCGGAGGTTCAACCGAAACCGCTGAGGATGGTCGGCTGCTGCGTGCAGCCTTTTGTCGTTTGAGGAAGGAGGACCGGCAAGACTTGGTGATGGCGCTTTGAGGTCGCGGCGAGCGTTCGAGCCCGTCCGTCCCGTTGTCGCTCAACCGCGCATCAACGAGGACATCCGCGTCCCCCGCGTGCGGCTGGTCGACAACGACGGCACGCAGATCGGGATCAAGCCGACGAACGAGGCGCTCGAGTACGCCTTCTCGAAGAACCTCGACCTCGTCGAGGTCGCCGCGCAGGCCGATCCGCCGGTGTGCCGGGTCATGGACTACGGCAAGTACCGGTACGAGCAGGAGCAGAAGGCGAAGCTCGCCCGCAAGCACCAGCTCCAGGTTCACGTCAAGGAGATCAAGCTCCGGCCCAAGATCTCGACGCACGACTACGAGACGAAGAAGGGCCACGTCGTCCGGTTCCTGCAACAGAAAGCCAAGGTGAAGGTTACGATCATGTTCCGGGGCCGCGAGACGACGCATCCAGAGCGGGGGCACGACCTGCTGATGCGGCTCGCGGAGGACGTCAAGGAGCTCGGCCAGGTCGAGGCCCAGCCGGTGCTCGACGGGCGGAACATGGTGATGGTGCTCGCGCCGGCAAAGAGCGCGAGCACGGGGAAGGTGGAGGCGCAGAGTGCCTAAGCAGAAGACGAACTCGGCGGCGAAGAAGCGGTTCAAGGTGACCGGGACCGGTCGCCTGCTGCGGCGCCACGCCATGAAGAGCCACAACCTCGAGAAGAAGAGCGCGAAGCGCCGGCGGGGCTTCGGCCGCGACCACGCGGTCGACGAGGCCGACGCGCGCGAGGTGAGGAAGCTGCTCGGCCGCTAGGCCGGCCTGGAGGAACGAACGATGCCGCGCGTCAAACGATCGGTCGCCGCCCGCAAGAAGCGCCGCAAGGTGCTCGAGCAGGCGAAGGGGTACTGGGGGCAGAAGCACATCTCCTACCGCAAGGCGAAGGAGCAGCTGCTCAAGTCCGACGCCTACGCCTACCGTGACCGCCGCAACCGCAAGCGGGTCTTCCGCCGCCTCTGGATCATCCGGATCAACGCCGCGGCGCGCCAGCAGGGGCTCTCCTACAACCAGTTCGTCGCCGGCTGCCGCAAGGCCGAGATCGAGCTCGACCGCAAGGTGCTCGCCGACCTGGCCGTGCAGGACCCGGCGGCGTTCGCGAAGATCGCCGAGCGCGCCAAGGCCGCGCTCGAGGCCTGAGCGACCCCCGCTACGCGTACGAGTTCCGCCGCATGGCGGCGCACTTCGCCGCCGAGGGCTCGCCGCTCTACGCCGAGCTCGCCGAGCGCTGCGCGGACGAGCCGCTCGCGGCCCGGCTCGGCGCACCGCCGACCTTTCGCCTGGCGCTCTCCCTGTTCGGCGGGGTCCACTACCTCGCGCTCGCCGGAGAGCTGCCGGCGTTCCCCCGGCGATGGGAGGCGTTCCGGGCGGTGCTCGCCGAGCGGCACGGCTGGCTCTCGCGCTGGGTCCGGGAGCAGCCGGTACAGACGAACGAGGTGCAGCGATGCTGGGCGCTCGTGCCGGGATTCCTCGCCGCCATCCGGGCGCTCCGGTGGGAGGGGCCGCTCGACCTCGTCGAGCTCGGGCCGAGCGCCGGTCTCAACCTGCTCTGGGACCGGTACCGCTACCGGTACGGCGACCTCTCCTGGGGGCCCGAGTCGCCGCTCGTGCTCGAAGGCGAGGCTCGCGGCGGGCCGCCCGCAACGCTGGTCGGCGCGACAGCGCGGGTGCGCGGCCGGCTCGGGATCGACCTGAGCCCGCTCGACGCCGGCACCGAGGAGGGGAGGCGG
>JBBILK010000035.1:0-11631 GCA_037444965.1 Actinomycetota bacterium
GCGCCCCCGCCGCGTAGACCGAGGCGGGGCCCCCTGAGAGCACGAGCGCGCGGGCGCGACGCCGGCAAACCTCGTCGGGGCGGATCGAGGCAGGCACGAGCTCGGAGTAGACGCGGCACTCGCGGATCCGGCGCGCGATCAGCTGCGCGTACTGGCCCCCGAGGTCGACGACGAGGACCGGCCGCTCCTCCGGCCCTGGCTCCGGCGTCGGGAAGGGCAGGACCTCCGCCACTACTTGCCGACCCGGTAGTTCGGGGATTCCTTCGTGATCGTGACGGTGTGCGGGTGGCTCTCGCGGAGCCCCGCCGCCGTGATCCGGACGAAGCGCGCCCCGCCGCGCAGCTCCTCGATCGTCGCGCAGCCCGTGTAGCCCATCGCCTGCCGCAGCCCGCCGACGAGCTGGTAGACGATCGCCTGCAGCGGCCCCTTGTAGCTGACGCGGCCCTCGATTCCCTCCGGCACGAGCTTCGCCACGTCGTCGCGTTCGGCCTGGAAGTAGCGGTCCTTCGAGTACGAGCGGGCCTTCATCGCGCCGATCGAGCCCATGCCGCGGTACTCCTTGTACCGCTCGCCCTGGTAGAGGATGACGTCGCCGGGGCTCTCGTCGGTGCCTGCGAGCAGGCTCCCGAGCATCACCGACTCGGCGCCCGCGGCGATCGCCTTCGCGATGTCCCCGGAGAACTGGACACCGCCGTCCGCGATCACCGGGACGTCGTGCTTCGCCGCCGCCTGGGCGCAGTCGTAGATCGCGGTGATCTGCGGCACGCCGACGCCGGCGACGACACGGGTCGTGCAGATCGAGTTGTGGACGATCGCGTTGTCGGCGATGAAGCTGTGGGTCGGACAGTCGACCTCGATGTCGTAGACAGGGATGGAGATGCCGTGCCGCCGGTGGCCGAGCTTCTTCACCACCTGGAAGTCCTCGAGGTGGCGCTTCGTGTGCGAGACATTCAGCCGGGAGCGGTAGCTCTCTCGGCAGCGTTCGGCGGTCACGCCTCTGAGCCCGCCGGCGCTCGCTTTCTCCGTCGCGCAGTTCGGGAAGCTCCCTTCGAGGAGGAGGCAGAGGACATTGAAGAGCTCGACGAGCCGCTGCGACGTGTTCCGGAAGCAGAGGCGCCCGTCACCGTCGACGTTCCCGTCGCTGTCGAGCAGACCGTCGAAGAGCCCCTTCAGGTAGAGCGGGTTCGCGCACATGAACCGCGAGGGCAGGTGCTTCTCGTGGCGCTTCCCGAAGGTCGCGAGCAGCCGCGCCCACTGGAGCGAGTAGAAGTGGACGTTGAGCACTCGGGGTCCCTCGACGAGCCGGGCTTCGACCCCCGACACCGCGGCGAGGCACTGGACGAGCTTGTTGGCGAGGTGTCGCTCGCCCGGCGCGAAGTACCAGGAGACGCGTCCGAGCTGGGAGTTCCTCGAGGCGGCGATGAACGCATGACCGTCGCCGAGGAACGTCCCGAAGACGTAGCCGAGCTCGTACGAGTCCCCGATCTCCGTGCGGTAGCGCGTGAGCTGGCGCTCCTTGCGAACGGCGAACTCGCGAAGGTCGATCGCGAACCCGTCGGGAACCTCGAACCTGATTCGTCTTGGGGCCAGCAACGCATCCCGCTGCGCCTCGCCGATCTCCTTCCAGCGGAGCTTCGAGAGACCGCGCTTCGTCGGACGCTCCAGCGTTGCGACATAGCCGCTGGAGGTGACGGTCGCCCGGCTCGTCGTGCTCAGGTCGCCGACGAAGTAGCGGTGGTCGGGCGTCACGAGCGTCTCGCGCGGCGAGGCCGTGTGGCGGACCGCCATCACCTCGCGCACGCCGGTGCACCACGCCTTCACGACCGTGACCGGCTCGCCGTGCATGTTGATCACGCGGTCGCCGGCGCGGACGTCCTCGATGTTCCTGTACGTCGCATCGGCCATCAGCACACGCGTTCCCGCACCTAGGCATCCAGGGCCTATGCCGGCCTTCACGGCATCGGCCCCCGCGTCGATCAGCGCCTCGGTCGCCTCGGCGGTCGCGATGTTGCCGGCGACGACCGGGACGTCGTAGCGCTGCTTGATCTTCCGTACCGTCTCGAGCACGCCGCGCGAGTGCCCGTGCGACGTGTCGACGACGAGGACGTCGATCTCCTCCTCGACGAGGGCGGCGGCTCGCTCGAGCGCGTCCGCGCCGACGCCGACGGCGGCGCCCACCCGCAGGCGGCCCTTCTCGTCCTTCGTCGCGAGCGGGTACTGGATCCGCTTCTGGATGTCCTTGACCGTGATCAGGCCCTTCAGGTACCCCTGCGCGTCGACGACCGGCAGCTTCTCGATCTTGTGCCGGTGAAGCACCTCGCGCGCCTCGTCGAGCGTCGTCCCGACCGGGACGGTGACGAGATCCTCGCGGGTCATCAGATCCGCGATCGGCTGCGCCGTGTCGTCCTCGAAGCGCAGGTCGCGGTTGGTCAGGATCCCGACGAGCCTCCCGGTCTCGTCCGTGATCGGGATGCCGGAGACCCGGTAGGTCGACATCAGCTCGAGCGCGTCGGCGACGAGGTCGTGCGGGTGGAGCGTCACCGGCTCGACGATCATCCCGGACTCGGACCGCTTGACCTTGTCGACCTCCGCCACCTGCTCCTCGATCGGGAGGTTCCGGTGCACGATGCCGATGCCGCCTTCGCGGGCGAGGGCGATCGCCATGCGAGCCTCGGTGACCGTGTCCATGGCGGCGGACGAGACCGGAATCGCGATCTCGATCCCGCGGGCGAAGCGCGTCTTCGTCGAGACCTCGTCGGGCATGACGGCGGACTCGGCCGGGACGAGCAGCACGTCGTCGAAGGTCAGCCCTTCCTTCGCGAACTTCCGCTCGAGCGCGACCAGCCGCTCGAACTCCTCGGGACGCAGCTCGACGCTCATCCGCGCATCACCCCCGAATGCACGAAACCCAGGCGCCGGCAGGCTGCCTGGGTTCCAAGGCCCTCGCTCTCTCGTCCGCTCTCAACTTCCTGCCATCCTACCAGCAGGCCCCGACAGGGCCCGGCCCGCCGGCGCCGGCTAGTCCGCGGCGACCGGCTCGAGCTTGCGGACGGAGACGAGCGACGTCAGGCGGCTCACCTCGCGGACGTCGAAGCGTCCGGCACCCGCCTCGAGCACGGATGCCGCGCCCGTGGCGACAGCGGCGCGCGCCGCGTCCTCGAACGACTTCCCGGAGACGCGGGCCGCGATGAACCCTGCGAGCAGGACGTCGCCGGAGCCGACCGCCGAGATCGGCTCGAGGTGCGGCGCGACGGCCTGGAGCCGCAGCTCGGCCCGGTCGCGGAAGAGCGCGTAGCAGCCCTCCTCCGAGGTGATGATCACGTTGCGCGCGCCGAGGTCGGCGATCTCGTCGAGCGCCCCGATCAGGTCGTCGTCGCCGGAGAACTCGTGGCCGACGAGCTGCTCGGCCTCCCGGACGTTCGGCGTGACGAGGTACGGCTCGCCCTCGAGACCGCGCCGAAGCGGCTCCCCCTCCGAGTCGAGGATGGTCAGGACGCCGCGGCGATTCGCCTCCCGGATCGCCTCGAGGTAGAACCCGTCATCGACCCCCCGGGGAAGGGAACCGGCGAAGACCAGGTACTCGGTACCGCGCGAGAGGTAGGCGAGCTTCTCCCGCAGGATCGCCAGCTCGTGCTCCTCGACCTCGGGGCCCCACTCGTTGATCTCCGTGTAGACGTTCGAGGTCGGGTCGACGACCGCGGTCGAGGTCCGGGACTCGCCGCGAATCCGGACGAAGTCGTTCAGGAGCCCCTCGCCGGTGAGTCGCTCGACGATCTGGACACCCGTGCGCCCGCCCGCGAGGCCGGCACAGACGACCGGGATCCCCAGCCGCTTCAGCGCCCGGCCGACGTTGATCCCCTTGCCGCCTGCGCTCGAGAGGCTCGCGCTCGCCCGGTGCCGCTGCCCGAGCTGGAAGTTCGGGACGAGCAGCGTGCGGTCGATAGCAGCGTTCAGCGTGACCGTGACGATCATCAGGAAATCACTCCGATCAGGGTTCCGAAGACGTTGCCCGCGTGGTCGAGCGCACGGTCAGCGTACCAGCGGAGGCGCTGGCCGAAGCTCGGCTCGCCGATCGACTCGGCGGCGACGAGGGGGCGCGTGGCGATCAGCTTGTCGCCGTCGAACACGCGCACCTCGCCGAGCCGGTCTCCGCGCGAAACCGGCAGCGCGACCATCGCCGGCGCGACCACCCGCTCGACGAGCGGGCGCTCGACCTGGACGATCTCGAGCGCGGAGCTCTCGGCCACCAGCGGCAGGCGGCGGTCGCTGAAGGGGACGAGTGCCGACGCGTAGCGCTCGCCCCCGCGAATCACGGCGACGCGCCGGTACTGGTCGCAGCCCCAGTCGAGCAGGCGCGCGAGGTCGGCGTTCCGCTGCGCGCGCGAGGGTCCTCCGAGCAGGATCGCGTAGATGCTGACGCCGTCCCGGCGGGCCGCCGCCACCTCGCTCCAGCCGGCGTCGCTCGTGTGCCCCGTCTTGACCCCGATCGTCCCCGGGTACGAGAACAGGAGGTCGTTGCGGTTCGTGATCGGCCGGCCGGCGACCGTCGTCTTCTTGATCCTGACGAGCTCGCGGAACAGGGGTCTGTTCATCGCGAGGCGCGCGAGGCGGAAGACGTCTCGGGCCGACGAGTAGTTGCCGGGAGCGTCGAGGCCGTCCGGGCGCTTGAAGTGGGTGTCGCGGAGATCGAGCTCCCGCGCCTTGCGGTTCATGAGCGCCACGAATCTGGCGATCGACCCCTCTCCGACGTGCCACGCGAGCGCGTAGGCGGCGTCGTTCGCGCTCTGGACGAGCATCGCCGTGAGCAGCTCGCGGACGGTCAGCTGCTCGCCCGCCCGCAGGCCGATCGTCGACTCGCCGATCCCGGGGGCGGGGCCGCCGACCGTCACGACGTCGTTCGGGCGCGCCCGCTCGAGCACCACGAGCGCGGTCATGATCTTCGTGATGCTCGCGATCGCCCGCCGCTCCGCCGCGTCGTCCCGGTGGAGGATCTGGCCGGTCGCACCGTTGCCGACGACGACCGCCTCCGCCTGGACATCGGGTGCCGGCCCGGCCGAGGCGCCGGCCGCGGCCGCGAGAATCGCGGCCCCGACCGCAGCGAGAACAGCCACCCGGCGGGGCACGCCGGGAAGCCTATACTCCGGGCATGGCGGGGTCGCCGAGCGAGCCGCCTGCGGGCGAAGTCACGGGTGCGGAGCGGACGCTCGAGGTGCGCCTCGGCTCGCTCGGGGGATTCGAGCTTCGACCGACACGCCTGTTTCTCTGGAAGGGCGAGGAGCGCGCCGAAGCGGAGCGGATCATCGCCTTCGGCGGTGAGCCAGTCGGGCTCGAGTACCCACGCGAGGAGAGCACGCTTCGCGCCGGCGGCGTCGAGGTACGAACGCTCGGGAACCCGCTGCTGACGATCGCCATGGCAGGCGTGATCGCGTTTCGGCGCTGGACGGACGCGCCGGACGAGTCCGCCTCGAAGCGCTAACCGGCGCCGTCGCGGCGCCGGCCTACTGCACCCGGATCCGCTGCCCCGGCTGCAAGGCGAGCTGATCGACGCCCGGGTTGAGCGCCTGCAGCTCCTCGACCGTCGTCCCGAACTGCTCGGCGATCGCCGTGAACGTGTCGCCCGGCTTCACCCGGTAGTACTTCTTCGGCAGGACCTCGGCCGTTTCCGTCTCGCCCGAGTCCGTCGTGATCACGACGCTGATGCCGGGCTCCTCGGTGACCAGGACGGGCGAGCTCGATCCCTCGTCGAGGGCTCGCTGGACGACGTAGACGAGCCCGGCGGCCGCGGCGATGAACGCGAGCGGGGCGAGGAGGCGCGCGAGCCAGATGCGGACCTGATCCATCCCTACCAGCCCGACGCGAGCCAGATCTCGCGCTGGAGGCGGGCCGCAGCCTGGGCCGCGGCGGCCCGCCAGTCGTCGCCTGCGTCGCGAAACGCGTAGAGGATCGCCCTCGAGACGGGAACGAGGGCACTTGCGGGCCCGCTCGTGAACGCTCTCGCGACGTCGGCGGGGCTCGCCCCCTGAGCCCCCACCCCCGGGAGCAGGAGGATCGACCGGGGCAGCAACCGGCGGGCCTCCGCGATCGCCCGGGGGTAGGTAGCGCCGACGACGGCGCCGACGCTCGAGAGGCCTCGCGCGCCGACGAGCTCCTCTCCCCAGGCGTCGACGAGCTCCGCCACGTGGTGCCAGAGCGGCCGCCCGTCGGAGAGCGTCGCCTCCTGGATGTCGGCGCTGCCCGAGTTCGAGGTCTTGACCAGGCAGAAGACGCCGCCGCCGGAGCGCCGGCAGGCGGCGAGGAACGGCTCGAGCGAGTCCTGTCCCAGGTACGGGTTGACGGTGAGGGCGTCGCCCAGGGGCCGTTCTCCCTCGCGTTCCTCCAGGTAGGCATGCGCGTACGCGCGCGCGGTCGAGCCGATGTCCCCCCGCTTCCCGTCGACGAGGACGAGCAGCCCGGCGGCGCGCGAGTAGCGACAGACCTCCTCGAAGGCCGCCATGCCGGCGGGCCCGAGCGCCTCGAAGAACGCGAGCTGGAGCTTCGCCCCGGCGACGTACGGCGCGACGGCGTCCACGATCCCGCGGCAGAAGCGCTCGCACGCCTCGGCGGCGGCGGCCTGCCCGCCGAGATGGGTTGCACCCCGCAGCTCGACCGGGAGCAGGTCCGGGCGCGGATCGAGCCCGACGACGAGCTGGCTTCGCTTGCGCTCGACCGCCTCGGCGACGCGGTCGCCGAAGAACGTCGTCAGCGTCGCCGCTCGTACCTCGAGATCGTTCGCCGTCACCGGTCGTAGGCTAGCGCCTGGTTCGGACCGGCAGACGGCCCGGCCGGCGGCACAGGCCGCAGAGGTCGGCGACGGTGCGGGCCCCGGCCTCGGCGGCGAGCGCGAGTAGCCGGCACAGCACCTCGGCGGTTGCGATCGCGTCGGGCAGGGCTCGATGGCACGGCCGCTGCGACGTTCCGAGCAGCTCGGCAAGCGCGGCGAGGCTCAGGCTCTCGGTGCGCCCGGCAAGGAGCCTGCGGGCGAGCACCAGCGTGTCGACGGTCGGCGCGGCGATCCTCGCTCCAGCCGTCCGGCGCAGCTCGTCGTCGAGGAAGGCGAGGTCGAAACGCAGGTTGTGACCGGCGAGGACTGCGCCAGCCGCGAACCGGACGAGCCGCGCGACGTCGCCGGCTCCGCCCGCGAAGGTCGCGCCGAGGCGGTCTCCCTCGACGACGACGGCGCCGAGCTCGGCGATCCGGCCGTGCCCCGGAGCGAGGCCCGTCGTCTCGACGTCGAGAACGACGAATCTCGCCCGCGAGATCGCGAGCGAGCCGCCAGGAGCCGGAGCGAGCGCAACGGCGTCACCCCGGCGAACGACGCGGGCGTCGGCCCGCACGACCTCGTCCACGACCGAGCGGGCGAGCTCCGACGGGGTGCCGGCGAGCGCGAGGAGAACGGTGGCTGCCTGATCGACAGGAAGCTCGCCGACATCCCGGAGGGCCCGGACGAGCCGGTCGGCGGCGTCGAGTCGGAGCACCCGGCGATTCTAGACGAACGTACGTTCGTCTCGGGCGGGGTCGCTAACACGAGGGCCGCGAACGCGGCCCTCGCACAACGGGACCGGTCGCCCGGGCGCTAGCGGACGGCCGACTTGAGCGCGCTCCCGGCGGTGAACTTCGGCACCGTCGCAGCGGGAATCTGCACCTTCTGGCCTGGGTTGCGAGGGTTGACGCCCATGCGCGCTGCGCGCCGCTGTGTCGAGAACTTGCCGAACCCGGTGAACGTCACCGCGTCGCCCCGTTTCAGGGCCTCCTCCACGGTATCGAGGAACGCGTCGACGGCTTCGGCCGCCGCCCGCTTCGAGAGCCCTGTCTTGTCCGCCACACGGTCGATGAACTCCGCCTTAGTCACTGCCCCACTCCCCTCGTCGTCGACGGTTGGTTGACGCCGCGGGCAGCCTACCAGGAGGGTCGGATTCCCTCAACCATGCGGCTTTGCGGGTCTTTTTCAGGCCTCGAGGAGGGCTGCGGCCCGGAACAGGGGCTCGAGGCGAACGCCGACGCCCGCGAGAGCCGCCGCGCCGCCCTCCTCGCGGTCGACCACGCAGACCGCCGTCCGGCAGACGAGGCCCGCGTCTCGGAGCGCCTCGACGGCGTCGATCGCCGCCCCGCCGGTGGTGACGACGTCCTCGACGAGGCAACAGACCTGGCCGGGCTCGGACGTGCCTTCGAGGCGCTTGTGCGTCCCGTACTCCTTCTCCCGCTTGCGCACGATCAGGAAGGGGAGCCCGGAGGCGAGCGAGGCTGCCGCCGCGAGCGCGACCGCGCCGAGCTCCGGGCCGGCGAGCAGCTCGGCTTCCGGCTCTGCGGCGAGGGCGCGGGCGGCGAGGCGCTCGCCGAGCGCCCGGAGCAGGTCCGGCCGCGTCTCGAAGCGGTACTTGTCGAGGTAGTAGCGGGAACGACGTCCCGAGCGCAGGACGAAGTCGCCTTCGAGATGCGCGTGCTCGCGGATCAGGCGGGCGAGCTCTCGGTCGTCCAAGCGGCGAGCGCTAGTACCCGCCGCGCGCGGCGTCGAGCACGTCGTGGGCGAGCGGGAGCAGACGGTTGGCCTCGAGCGAGCCCTGCTCGAGCGAGACCATCGAGCCGTCCGCGAAGTAGAGGTCGACGCGCTCCCGCCGCCGACGGCGACGCTGCCAGACCACCGTGCCCGCGACGGCCGCCACCGTCAGCCCGAGCGCCGCGACGAGCTTACCCTTCACCGTCAGGCTCCACGGCGTTCCGCGAGCCGGCCCTCGCGGCCGGCTTCGGCGCGAGGTCCTCGCCGGCCGCGTGCCGCAGGCACGTCTTCAGGTCGTAGAAGACGAGGCCGACGGTCGGCTCCGGGACCGTCACGGCCGCGATCAGGCGCTCGGCGTCTTGGACGATGAACACGCTCCCTTCGGGAGTCGCCGCCTGCAGCTGGGCGAGACGCTCGTGCGCCTCGCCGCCCATCGCCCGCTCGGCGGCAGCGAGCAGCTCGCGGGCCGCCCGGGCCGTCGACGCGGCACGCGCCGGGTCGGCCAGGGTGCTCGCGACGACGGAGCCCTGCGCGTCGACCAGCACAGCGGTCTCGATCTGGGACGAGATCTCGGTCAGGTCGGCAAGCGCCTCGGCGGCCTCCATCGCGGGCACGCTAGCACACCTCCGAAGCCGCCTGTCCCGACGCGAGCGCGCCGCGAAGCGCCTCGGCGGCGGCGGCACGATGGCTGTGAGTACGCTTCCAGTCGTCGCCCAGCTCGGCAACGGTTCGCGTCTCGCCCGAAGGAACGAACGCCGGGTCGTAGCCGAAGCCGCCCGTTCCGCGAGCGTGCTCCGCGATCCTCCCCTCGAGCGTCCCCCGGCCCCGATACTCGGCGCCTCCCGGGGCGATCAGGACGAGCTCGCAGACGTAGCGGGCCCGGCGCGCCTCGCCGTGTGCTCCCGCCAGCTCGCCCAGAAGCCGGGCGAGGTTGTCCTCGTCGGTTGCGTTCGGCCCGGCGTAGCGAGCCGAGTGGGTGCCCGGCGCTCCGCGGAGGCCGTCGACCTCGAGGCCGGAGTCCTCGCCGAGGGCCCAGGTGCCGGGCGGTGCCGTTCGCCGCGCGAAGAGCGCCTTTCCGAGCGCGTTCTCGGCGAACGTCTCCCCCTCCTCCTCGCCGATCCCGGCCGTGTCGAGCGGGTCGAGCTCCCACTCGGGGAAGAGGGCGCGCAACTCCCGCAGCTTCCCCGGGTTGCGCGAGGCGAACGCGACCTTCACGTGCAGGCGGCGCGCTGGCGCTCGACGATGCGGGCGATGCCCGCAGCCGCGAGGTCGATCAGCCGATCGAGCTCGGCACGCGTGAACGGCGTCTTCTCGGCGGTCGCCTGCACCTCGATCAGGCGGCCGGCGCCCGTCATGACGACGTTCATGTCCACCTCCGCGGAGGCGTCCTCCGCGTAGTCGAGGTCGAGCAGCGGCGTTCCCCCGACGATCCCGACCGACACGGCGGCGACGTGATCCGCGGGCGGAGGCAGCTCGAGCCGCTTCGCGGCGAGGGCGAGGGCGACCCACGCGCCCGAGACGGCAGCCGTGCGCGTCCCGCCGTCGGCCTGGAGGACGTCGCAGTCGAGCCAGATCGACCGCTCGCCGAGGGTCTCGAGCGCGTACGCGGCTCTGAGCGAGCGCCCGATCAGCCGCTGGATCTCGACCGTTCGCCCCTTCTGCCTCCCGGCGCTCGCCTCTCGCGGCGTGCGGCTGCCCGTCGAGCCGGGGAGCATTCCGTACTCGGCGGTGATCCAGCCCCGGCCGCTGCCGGCGAGCCAGCGCGGCACGCTCTCCTCGATCGTCGCCGTGCAGAGGACGCGCGTTCGCCCGAACGAGATCAGCGCCGAGCCATGCGCCTGCTCGATGAAGTCGGGAACGATCTCGAGCGGGCGCAGCCCGTCCGGCGGGCGACCCTCCCGCACGATCACGCCGCGGCGCTCTCGAGCGTGCCGAGGGGAACCCGCTCGACGCGCTCGATGGGCAGTTGGAGGAAGCGCTCGCCGAGGGTTCGGAACTCCTCTGGCGAGCCGGTCGTCAGGAAGCGGCAGCGCCCCTCCCGCGAGGGATCGTTCTCCACTCCCTTTCGCGCGAGCGTCTCCGCCACTTCCCGTGCGGTCTCCTCGGCCGAGAAGACGAGCGTCACACCGCGGCCGAAGACTCGCTCGAAGACGGGCCGGATCAGCGGGTAGTGGGTGCAACCCAGGATCACGGTGTCGACGCCCTCCTCCTTGAGCGGTGCCGCGTACTCGCGCACGGCGTCGATCAGCCGCCCGTCCACGGAGGGTCCCGCCTCGATCAGCGGCACGAGCTTGGGGCAGGCCACCTCGACGACGCGGGCTCCCGCGTCGAGCGTGTGCACCGCTCTCGTGTAGCGGCCGCTCGCCACGGTCGCCTCCGTGGCGAGCAGGCCGATCCGACGGTTTCGAGTCGCCTGGACGGCAGCCCTCGCCTCGGGCGTCAGCACTCCGAGCACGGGGACCGGGAGACGCTCCTGCAGCCGGGGCAGCGCGGCGGCGGTGGCCGAGTTGCATGCCGCGACGATCAGCTTCACCCCGAGCCCCTCCAGGTAGCCGGCGATCTCGAGCGCGAACCGCTCGATCTCCGGGGCGGGCCGAGGCCCGTACGGGCAGCGGGCGCCGTCACCGAGATAGACGAAGTCCTCGTGGGGGAGCGTCACGAGGCACTCGTGGAGGACGGTCAGCCCGCCCGCGCCCGAGTCGAAGATCCCGATCGGCCGGGTGTCCACGAAGGGCGATTGTAGGGATCGAGGCGGCGCGGGTCCCGCCCATACACTCTGGGGGTGCTCGAGCTCTGGTCGGTGGACGGCGCCTTCACGCGGATCGACGCGTACCTCCGCGAGGCCGGCTTCTTCACGGACGGAGGAGCAGAAGGGCTCTGCGCCGACCTCTTCCTCGGTTACGGGCTCTCCCGCCTGCTGCGACGCGCCCCGTGGCCCGACCCGCCCGAGCCGTGCCGGCTCCCGCTCGCCGCCTGCCGGGTTCGCCCGGCGGCCGGGGCGGAGCCACCGGCCGGCTCCTTCGCGATCGGCGAGTGGGACGCGACCTGGGACGAGCGGGAGTACGCGGCCGCGATCGAGTCCGTTCACGCCGCGATCG
>JBBILK010000036.1:0-5483 GCA_037444965.1 Actinomycetota bacterium
CCTCCAGGCCGCGAACGTCCAGGCAGTGTAGGCGGCCGAGAGCGGCCGCCGGGGCCTCGGCCGCGGGGCCGGCGTCGCGCCGGGCCCGCTCTGCGCCGGACTAGACTGCCGCCGATGGCCATCTCGCGGGAAGCCGTTCTGCACGTCGCTCGCCTCGCCCGCCTCTCGATCCCGGAGGACGAGATCGAGCGCGTCCAGGCGGAGCTCGGCGCGATCCTCGAGGCGGTGTCGAAGGTCTCCGAGCTCGAGCTCGCGGACGTGCCGCCGACGTCGCATCCGCTCGATCTCGTCAACGTCTTCGACGAGGATCTCCCGCGCCCGTCGCTGTCGCGGGAAGAGGCGCTCGCGAACGCTCCCGACCCCGCCGAGGGCGCCTTCCGCGTGCCGAGCCACGGCTGATGGTCGACACCCTGCGCCTCACGGCCGAGCAGGCCACCGGCCTGCTCGAGCGCAAGGAGGTCTCGCCGAGAGAGCTCACGGCCGCCTACGCGCAGGCGATCGAGGAGCGGGACGGCGAGCTGCACGCGTACCTCCACGTCGTGAACGAGATCGGCCCCGGCGTACCGATCGCGGTCAAGGACTGCATCACGACGAAGGGGATCCCCACGACCGCCGGCTCCCGGATCCTCGCGGGGTACGTCCCCGTCTTCGACTCGACCGTCGTCACGCGCCTGCGCGCGGTCGGGCTGCCGTTGATCGGCAAGACGAACATGGACGAGTTCGCGATGGGATCCTCGACCGAGAACTCCGGGTACGGCTTCTCGAGGAACCCGTGGGACCCGGAGCGCGTGCCGGGGGGATCCTCCGGCGGGTCGGCTGCGGCGGTCGCGGGCGGGCTCGCCCCGTGGGCGCTTGGCTCCGACACGGGTGGCTCGATCAAGCAGCCGGCGGCGCTCTGCGGTCTCGTCGGGCTGCGGCCGACCTACGGCACCGTCTCCCGCTACGGGATCATCGCGTTCGCCTCGAGCCTCGACCAGGTCGGCCCGATCACGAAGACGGTGCGCGACAACGCGAGGCTGTACGCGATCATCGCCGGCCGCGACCCGCTCGACTCGACGACGGTCGACCTCCCGGACGCGGTGCGGCTGCCGCAGGGCGAGAGCCTGAAGGGGCTGCGGATCGGCGTGCCGCGCGAGATGAACGAGGCCGAGGGGATCGAGGCCGGGGTCAGCGAGGCGGTGCAGCGGGCGATCCGGCTCGCCGAGGAGCTCGGTGCGGAGGTCGGCGAGGTGCGGCTGCCACGCTCCGTCGAGTACGGGCTCGCCTGCTACTACCTGATCGCGCCCGCGGAGGCGAGCTCGAACCTCGCCCGCTACGACGGCGTTCGCTTCGGCTACCGGGCCGCCGGTGCCGGGGACCTGCTCGACCTGTACATGCGCACGCGCTGGGAGGGCTTCGGCGCCGAGCCCAGGCGCCGCATCATGCTCGGGACGTACGCCCTGTCGGCCGGGTACTACGAGGCCTTCTACGGGCAGGCCCAGAAGGTGCGCACGCTGATCGGGCAGGAGTTCGCCGCGGCGTTCGAGCAGTTCCACCTGCTCGTCAGCCCCACCTCGCCCACGGTCGCCTTCAGGATCGGCGAGAAGGCCGAGAACCCGCTCGCCATGTACCTCTCGGACGTCCTGACGATCCCGCCGAACATGGCGGGCCTCCCCGGGCTGAACATCCCCTGCGGCCTCTCTGGCGGCCTTCCGGTCGGTCTCCAGCTGATCGGGCCGCAGTTCTCGGAGAACCTCCTCTTCCAGGCCGGCCACGCGCTCGAGCAGGCGATCGGCTTCGACTACGTGCCGGAACGGTTGCGATGAACGGGGCGAACGGCTGGGAGCCGGTCATCGGCCTCGAGATCCACGTGCAGCTGAAGACGCGGACGAAGATGTTCTGCCGCTGCGAGAACGTCTGGGGCGAGGAGCCGAACACGCGCACCTGCCCGGTCTGCCTCGCCCACCCGGGCGTGCTGCCGGTGCCGAACCGGCGGGCGATCGAGTGGACGATCAAGCTCGGGCTCGCGCTCGGCTGCGAGATCGCCCCCCGGGCCGTCTTCGCGCGGAAGAACTACTTCTACCCCGACCTGCCGAAGGGCTACCAGATCTCGCAGTACGAGCAGCCCCTGTGCGTCACCGGGCGGTTCGTCGTCCCGCGGGCGGAGGGCGACCACGAGATCGGGATCGTGCGAGCGCACCTCGAGGAGGACGCCGCGAAGACGATTCACGTGGGCGGCGCGGCGGGACGGATCCACGGCGCCGAGACCTCGCTCGTCGACTTCAACCGCGGCGGCACGCCGCTCGTCGAGATCGTCTCCGAGCCCGACATCCGCTCCGCCGAGGAGGCCAAGGCGTTCCTGCAGCTGCTCCGCCAGACGGTCGTCGAGCTCGGCATCTCGGACGCGGAGATGGAGAAGGGGTCGCTCCGCTGCGACGCGAACGTCTCCGTTCGCCGGGCCGGCGAGACCGGCTACCGGACGAAGACCGAGCTCAAGAACATGAACTCGTTCACGTTCGTCGCGCGGGGGATCGAGGCCGAGGTCGAGCGCCAGATCGCGCTCTACGAGGCCGGGGAGGAGGTCGTCCAGCAGACGCTCCACTTCGACCCGCAGAGCGGGCGGCTCTCGCCGCTCCGCACGAAGGAGGAGGCCGAGGACTACCGCTACTTCGCGGAGCCGGACCTCGTCCCGCTCGAGCCGCCGCCGGCGCTCGTCGAGAGCCTGCGCGCGGAGCTCCCCGAGCTGCCCGGCGCCCGGATCCGCCGACTCGAGGCGGAGATCGGCTTCGAGCTCGCGGAAGGCCTCGTCACGAGCGGGCGAGACCGGCTCTACGAGCGCGTCGAGGGCGAGCGGCGCGCCGTCGCGAACGTGATCATGAACCAGCTCGCCGGCGCGGGCGTCGACCCGGACGCCGTGAACGCGAGTGAGCTCGCCCGGCTGATCGAGGGCCGAGACCGCATCCCGCGGTCGGCCTTCGACGAGGCGATCGGAAAGGTCGCCGAGCCGGGCTTCTCCGCCGACCCCTACCTGGCCCAGGAGGCGGTCACCGACGCGGCGGCGCTCGAGCCGGTGATCGCGGAGCTCCTGGCCGCGAACCCCGGCCAGGTCGAGGCGTACCGGGGCGGCAAGGAAGGGCTGCTCGGCTTCTTCGTCGGCCAGGTGATGAAGGCGACCGGCGGGAAGGCCGACCCGAAGGTCGTGAGCGAGCTGCTGCGCGAGCGCCTCAGGGGATAGTGCCGGAGCGCCCGGCCGGCAGCGAGATCCGGACGCCGCTCGCGGCCAGGAAGCCCGCGTACAGGAGCACCGCGGCGGCGGCGATGAACGCCGCGGTCTCGGCCTCGCCGAGGCTGGCGAGCGCGCTCCCGGCCGCCGCCACGGCGACGCCGGCGAGGATCAGGGCGTTGCCGAGCGGCCGCCGGCGGAGCGTCAGCAGGGCGACGGCGACGACGGCGGCCGTCCCGAGCGTGTTCCCGACGATCGCGACGAGCCGGGCCGGGACGAGCTCGAGGTGCTCCTGCGCCTCGGGGATCGAGGAGCCGCTCACCGGCTCGGTGAGCGGGACGGCGACCGCCACGCCGATCGCGAGCCCGGCGTAGAGCAGGGCGAGGGGGGCGGCCGGGCGGCGGCCCGCGAGCAGGAGCGACCCGGCGCCCAAAAGCGGCGCGGTGAGCAGCCCGCCGCAGAGGTAGTAGAGCCGAAAGACGCGGTCGTCCCAGCCCGCGGCAGCGCCCCAGGCGAGCGCGCCCGATGCGACCGCGTAGCTCGCGAGGGAGGCCGACCAGACGGCGAGGTGCGGCGGTCCACCGGCGCGGAAGCGACCGGCCAGGTCGCCCGCGAGGCGAAGCGTGAGCAGCGCCGCGGCGAACGCGAGGAGCGCTTCCACGGGCGAAGCGTAGGCGCCGGCAGATCGCCCGTGTAGCCTCTCGAGGATGCTCGCGCGGGCAGGACGCGACTACTACCGGGTGCTGGGCGTGCCCCGCGACGCCGGCCGGGAGACGATCAAGAAGGCCTTCCGCGCCCGCGCCGCGGAGCTGCACCCCGACGTCTCCGCCGAGCCGGACGCGGAGGAGCAGTTCCGCGAGCTCGTGGAGGCGTACGAGGTGCTGTCGCGGGCCGAGTCCCGGGCGCGCTACGACCGGCTCGGGACGGTGCCGTCGGGAGGAGGCGCAGCCCCGCGGCGCGCAGGCGATGCGAGGCACCTCTTCGACGACCTGTTCGAGCATCCCGCCGCCGCGACGGGCCGCCGAACGGATGCGGACGTGGTGATTCGGGTCGAGGTGAGCGGCTCGGAAGCCGCGAAGGGAACCACGAGGGGCATCCGCTACGTCGCCCGCGGCGTCTGCCCCCGCTGCCGGGGCGACGCGGGAGCGTGTCCGGAGTGCCGCGGGCTCGGCTCCATCGAGGAGGAGCGGGCGCACCTCGTTCGGGTACCGCCGGGCACCGGCGACGGCACGCGGCTTCGCGTCTCCGGCGCCGGCCACGCCGGCCGGCGAGGCGCGGGCCCCGGCGACCTCGTGATCGAGCTCCGTGTCGCGCAGCCGTCCGACTCCCCGCTGCTTCGCCGGATCGCGCTCGCGGGCGTCGCCCTCGGAGTCGGCCTGCTCGTCGCCGTTCTCGTCGTGCTCGCCTGAGACGCTTGCAGTACGCTCAGGAGGAGATGCCGGACAAGGGCTACCTGATGACGCCCGGGCCGACCCCGGTGCCGCCGGAGGTCGAGGCCGCGATGGCGCAACCGATCGTCTACCACCGGGGCGCGGACTTCCGGACGCTGCTCGGCCGGGTGCTGCCGAGGCTCCAGGAGGTGTTCCGGACGGCGAACGACGTGGCGGTCCTCACCGCCTCGGGAACGGCGGCGATGGAGTCCGCGGTCGCGAACCTGAGCTCGCCCGGCGACCGCGTGCTCGTCGTCTCGGCCGGGAACTTCGGCGAGCGGTGGGCGAAGATCGCGGGAAGCTTCGCCTGCGACGTGGTGCCCCTGCGGTACGCGTGGGGCGAGACGCCCGACCCCGCCGACGTGGGCGCGAGGCTGGCGGAGATCGGAGGAGCGAAGGTCGTCTACTGCACGCACTCGGAGACCTCGACCGGCGTCGTCTCGGACGTCCGCGGAATCGCCGCCGAGGCCCGCGCCGCGGGCGCGCTCACCGTCGTCGACGCGATCTCGTCGCTCGGCGCGCTGCCGCTCGAGCAGGACGCATGGGGGATCGACGTCGTCGTCTCGGGCTCTCAGAAGGCGCTCATGACGCCGCCGGGCCTCGCGTTCGCGTCGGTCTCGACGGACGCCCTCGGTGCCTCGCAGGAGGCCACGTCGCCGCGCTTCTACCTGGACTGGGCGCGAACGCTCGAAGGGCAGGCCGCGCTGCGTCCGCCGTTCACTCCCGCGGTCTCGCTCGTCTTCGGGCTCGACGCGGCCCTCGAGCTCCTGCTCGCGGACGGTCTCGAGGCGGCGTGGGAGCGTGCCCGCGTGCTCGGGCGAGCGTGCCGGGAGGGCGTCAAGGGAATGGGG
>JBBILK010000036.1:5514-11530 GCA_037444965.1 Actinomycetota bacterium
CCCCGACGACGACCGCTGCGCGGTCGTCACCGCGGTGCGCGTCCCGGAGGGGGTCGACGGCGCCCGTCTCGTCGAGTCGATGCGCGAGCGCTCCGGCGTCACCGCCGCCGGCGGGCAGGGCGAGCTCAAGGGGAAGATCGTGCGGATCGGGCACATCGGCTACGTCGACCTCGAGGACGTGGTCGCGGCGCTGGCCGCGCTCGGGCGGGCGGCCGCGGAGCACGGCCTGGACGTCGACGTCGACGCCGGCCTCGAACGGGCCCGGGTCGCGCACGCCTCCCATGCCTCGGTCGGAGCGAGGCATGCCTCCCGACGATAACCGGCGACCTCGCGTCCTCGTGCGCGAGCGAATCGCCGACACCGGGATCGACCTTCTGCAGAGCCGCTTCGACGTCGACGTGGACTTCGACGGCAACCTCGCGGAACGGATCGCCGGCTACGACGCGCTCATCGTCCGCAGCGCCACCCGAGTCACCGCCGAGCTGATCGAGCGGGCCGAACGCCTGAAGGTGATCGGGCGAGCCGGGGTAGGGGTCGACAACGTCGACGTGCAGGCGGCGACGAAGCGCGGCATCCTCGTCGTCAACGCGCCGCAGTCGACGGTCGTCTCCGCGGCCGAGCACACGATCGGCCTCCTGCTCGCGGTCGCGCGCTCCATCCCCCAGGCGCACGCCGCGCTCAAGGCCGGTGTCTGGGAGCGCTCGGGCTTCGCCGGGGTGGAGCTGGCCGAGAAGACGCTCGGGATCGTCGGCTTCGGTCGAATCGGCCAGCAGGTGGCCCGCCGCGCCCGCGGGCTCGCGATGCAGGTGGTGGCGATCGACCCGATCGTGTCCTCCGAGCGGATGCGTGAGCTCGGAGTCGAGCGCGCGACGACGCTCCCAGAGCTCCTGGCCGTGTCGGACTTCGTCTCCCTGCACGCTGCGCTCACTGCCGAGACGCGCGGCCTCATCGGCCGAGACGAGCTCCGAGCGGCCAAGCCCGGCCTCCGGATCGTGAACGTCGCACGGGGCGAGCTCATCGACGAGGAGGCGTTGCTGGAGGCGCTCCGCTCGGGTCAGGTCGCCGGCGCGGCCCTCGACGTCTTCTCGGAGGAGCCCTACTCCGGGCCGCTGCTCGAGCTCGACAGCGTGGTCACCACACCCCATCTCGGCGCCTCCACGCGGGAGGCCCAGGACCGCGCCGGGATCATGGTCGCCGAGCAGGTCGCGGCCGCGCTGGAAGGGAGGATGGCGACGAACGCGGTCAACATCCCCGCCGTTCCGCCCGAGGACGCCGAGGCGCTCGGGCCCTTCCTCCCGCTCGCCGCGAAGCTCGGCGCTCTCGCCTACGAGCTGGCGGCGCCGAACATCACCCGCTTCGATCTGTGCCACCAGGGTGAGCTCGCCGAGCACGACACGCGCCTGCTCACCGCGGCAGTGCTGAACGGCGCCTTCCACGGGCACGTCGAGGAGGCGGTCAACTACGTCAACGCACCGCTCGTCGCCCGCGAGCGCGGGATCGCGGTCTCGGAGGAGAGCCGCCGCGCCTCGCGCGACTTCACCAACCTGATCCAGGTGACGGCCGAGTCGGACGGCCGGGAATACGTCGTGGCGGGAACGGCGATGGGGGCGGAGAACCGCCCTCGCCTCACCCATGCGCTCGGGTACGAGATCGAGGTCGACCTCGAGCCCCTGATGGTGTTCATCGAGCATCAGGACGCGCCCGGGCGGATCGGGCTCGTCGGCACGCTCTTCGGCGAGGCGGGCGTGAACATCGCGACCATGGGCCTCTCGCGGAACCGCCCCGGCGGGAACGCCCTCATGGCGCTGACGCTCGACACGCCGCTTCCCGAGGAGGTCGCGGAGCGCCTCCGTCGGGAGCCGGGGTTCCACCACGTGCGGGTGATCCGGATCGCGGTCTGAACCATGCCCTCCGAGCTGCCGGAGCCCGTGGCGAGCGTGTCCCGGTTCCTCGAGCAGCGGGGCGTCGAGGCGCGCCTGCAGGAGTTCCGAAGGGGGACTCCGACCGCCGAGGATGCGGCTCGGGCGGTCGGATGCGAGCTCGACCAGATCGTGAAGTCGCTGCTCTTCTTCTGCGACGACGCGGCCGTCCTCGCGCTGGTGCCCGGCTCGCGCAGGGCAGACCCCGGCAAGGTCGCCGCCGCGGCAGGCGCCGGTACCGCTCGCATCGCGCCGCCCGACGCCGTCCGGACGAGCACCGGCTTCCAGGTCGGCGGCGTCGCGCCCTTCCCGCTGCCCGCGGCCGTCGAGCGGGTGCTCGCGGACCGGTCACTGCTCGCGTGGACGATCGTGTGGGCGGGGGCCGGCTCGGACCGGCACATGCTGGGCCTCGCGCCGGGCGAGCTCGTGCGTCTCACCCGGGCGCGGACTGTCGATCTGTGCGTGGACAGCGGACCGGCGGCCCGCTAGCGTCCCGTCGATGGACGGGAACGGATCGAGCACGCTCTACTTCGGGCCGTGGTACCGGAAGTCGCCATTCTTCGAGGCGACCCGGCGCTACGGCTGCACGGCCTACGACATCTACAACCACATGTACCTCCCGGCGTCGTACGGCGACCCGGTCGAGGAGTACTGGCACCTGCTCCGGCACGTCACGATCTGGGACGTCGGCGTCGAGCGGATCACGGAGATCACCGGCCCCGACGCGTTTGCGTTCACGAGCCTGCTCACGCCGCGCGACCTCGCGCGCTGCGCGGTCGGCCAGTGCAAGTACGTCGTCATCACCGCCGAGGATGGGGGAATCGTGAACGACCCCGTCCTGCTGCGTCTCGCCGAGGACCGCTTCTGGCTCGCGGCCGCCGACAGCGACCTGCTGCTCTGGGCGAAGGGGGTTGCCGTGCACGCCGGGCTGGACGTGGAGCTCCGGGAGCCGGATGTCTCGCCGATCCAGATCCAGGGGCCGAAGTCGAAGGACGTACTCTCGGCGCTGCTCGGCGACTCGATCCTCGAGCTTCCCTACTACTTCTGCGTCGAGGCGGAGCTCGACGGCATCCCCGTCGTCGTCGGCCGGACCGGGTGGACCGGCGAGGTCGGGTACGAGCTCTACCTCTGCGACGGCAGCCGCGGCGATGACCTCTGGGAGAAGGTGATCGAGGCAGGGCGACCCTACGAGATCAGGCCGATCGCCCCCTGCGAGGCCCGCCGGATCGAGGCCGGGATCTTCAACTACGGCTCCGACATGACGCTCGAGCACAACCCGTTCGAGGTGACCGGCCTCGAGCGGCTCGTCGAGCTCGACAAGCAGGCACCGTTCGTGGGGCGGGAGGCGCTGCGCCGCGTCGCGACCGAGGGCGTCTCGCGGAAGCTGGTCGGGATCGAGCTCGGGGGCGATCCGCTCGCGAGCGAGCTGACGGAGTTCTGGCCGGTTCGCTCGGCCGGCGAGCCGGTCGGCCACGTGACCGACGCGATCCTCTCACCCCGGCTCGAGCGGAACATCGGCTATGCGTGGGTGCCGATCGAGCTCGCAGCGCCGGGCACGACGCTCGAGGTCGAGGCGCCCGACGGGTTGCTTCCCGCGACCGTCGCTCCGCTGCCGTTCGTGGATCCGGCGAAGCAGATTCCCCGCGGCTGACGGAGCTCTCCCCGCCGCGGGCGGAGGCGCGCCGATAATGTACGCGCATGGAGCCGACGCCCTACATCTGGATGAACGGGGAGCTCGTGGCCTGGGACGACGCGACCGTCCACGTCGGCGTCCACGGCCTCCACTACGGGTCGGGGGTGTTCGAGGGCATCCGTTGCTACGAGACCCCGAAGGGGCCCGCCGTCTTCCGGCTGACCGACCACATGAGGCGGCTCGAGACGTCGGCGTTCCTGATCCACATGGAGCTGCCCTACTCGACCGGCGAGCTGGTGCAGGCGACGCACGAGCTGCTCTCCGCGAACGGCCTGCCCGCGTGCTACGTCCGCCCGATCGCGTTCTACGGCTACGGCACGCTCGGGGTGCCGCCGCGCGAGAACCCCGTCTACGTCGTGATCATGAGCTGGCCCTGGGGCGCGTACCTCGGCGCGGACGCGCTCGAGCAGGGGATCCGGGTCAAGATCTCGAGCTGGCGGCGCGTGGGTCCGAACACGATCCCGCACGCCGCCAAAGCGACCGGGGTCTACCTGAACTCGATGCTCGCCGTGACTGAGGCGAACCGGGCCGGCTACGACGAGGCCCTGCTGCTCACGGAGGACGGCTACGTCGGCGACGGTTCCGGCGAGAACATCTTCGCGGTCAAGGACGGCGTGCTCTACACGCCGGATCTGTCGGCCTCGATCCTCCCGGGAATCACCCGGGACGCGGTCGTCACGATCGCGCGTGACCTCGGCTACGAGGTGGTGCCGAAGCCGCTCATTCGCACCGACCTCTACACGGCGGACGAGCTGTTCATGACCGGCACTGCTGCCGAAGTGACGCCGATCCGCTCGGTCGACGACCACGAGCTCGGCGATCCCGGCCCGATCACCCGCGAGCTCCAGACGACGTACCTCCAGACCGTCACGGGGCACGTCGACAGGTACGGCGAGTGGCTCGAGTACGTCCCGAAGTCGACGCCGGTCCCGGGCAGCTGACTCCGCCCGCACGCGAGGTTCCGCTCTCGCGCCCGCTCCTCGCGGAGCGCGAGGAGGAGCTCGTGCTCGAGGTGCTGCGCTCGCGGCGGCTCGCGCTCGGCCCGATGGCGGAGCGCTTCGAGCGCGCGCTCGCCGAGCGCGCCGGAGCGCCCTTCGTCGCGGCGGTCTCGAGCGGGACGGCCGGGCTCCACCTCTGCGTACGCCTCGCCGGCCTGGGCCCGGGCGACGAGGCGATCACCTCGCCCTTCTCGTTCGTCGCCTCGGCGAACTGCGTCCTCTACGAGGGAGCCACGCCGGTCTTCGCCGACGTCGACCCCCGGACGCTGAACCTCGATCCCGCCGCCGTCGAGGCGGCGATCACGCCGCGGACGAAGGCGATCGTCTGCGTCGACATCTTCGGCTACCCCTGCGAGCTCGACCCGCTCCGGGAGCTTGCCGGGAGGCACGGGCTGGCCCTGATCGAGGACGCCTGCGAGGCGCTCGGCGCCGAGTACCGCGGGCGGCCGGTCGGCTCGCTGGGGCATCCCGCCGTGTTCGCGTTCTACCCGAACAAGCAGGCGACGACGGGAGAGGGCGGCGCCGTGGCGGTGGCCTCGGAGGAGGAGTGGCGGCTGCTCAAGAGCCTCGCGAACCAGGGGCGCGCCGACTCGGGCGGCTGGCTCGAGCACGCGCGCTTCGGCTACAACTACCGCCTCGACGAGCTCTCCGCGGCGGTGGGTCTCGCGCAGCTCGAGCGGCTCGACCAGGCGCTCGCCCTTCGCGCCGGGGCCGCGGCGCGCTACGGCGAGCTGCTGTCGGGCCTGGAGGGCGTCGAGACGCCCCTCGCCGACGACGCCGACCATCGGCGTTCGTGGTTCGTCTACCCGGTTGCGCTCGCCGCCGGGATCGACCGCGAGCGGGTGATCGGGCGCCTCGCCGAGCGCGGCGTCGCCACCGCCCGCTACCTCCCTTCGATCCACCTGCAGCCCTACATGCGCGAGCGCTTCGGCTACCGCGAGGGCATGCTCCCGGCGGCCGAGGAGGCGAGTCGCCGGACGCTCGCGCTGCCGTTCTTCCCCGAGCTGTCCGCGGGCGACCAGGAGTACGTCGTCCGCGAGCTCGCCGCGGCGATCGCCCTGCGATAATCCGCACGTGTCCGATCCGGCGCCGAAGATGGTGTTCCTCGGGTTCGGCAAGTACGCGCGGGCCGACAGGATCTACGCGCTCCAGCCGATCACGGACGAGCGGCGGGGAAGCGGGAGCCGCACGCTCGTCTGGGTGGACGGGATCGCCGAGCCGATCGTCGCCTCGCGCACGGAGCGAACGATCCTGCTCGACATGGGCCAGCGCGAGGCGATCGGCACGCAGCTCGTCGATCAGGCGGTCGCGCTCGCCGAGCGCGTCGCCGCCGACGCCGACCGAGTCGGGCCGCTGCTCCGCCGGTCGATCAAGGCGGAGGCGGGCGTCGACCTCGACGAGCTCGC
>JBBILK010000037.1:0-11340 GCA_037444965.1 Actinomycetota bacterium
CCACGCTCGATGGTCCTCTTCTATTACTCGGGCCACGCCGACGACCACGCGCTCCCTCGCCTCGACGCTGCGGGAGTAGGCGTACGCGGACTCCGCGATCTCCTGCTGCACGAATCCCTGCTCGATCGCGGCCACGGCGCCGCCGAGCTCGTCGACGCGCTCGATCAGCTCGCGGGCGCGCCGCTCGAGCTCGAGCGTGAGCGCCTCGACGAAGTACGAGCCGCCGAGCGGGTCGGCGGTGTCCGTGACGCCGGTCTCGTGCAGGAGGATCTGCTGCGTGCGAACGGCGATCTGGGCCGCGTGCTCGGTCGGGAGCGCGAGCGCCTCGTCGAAGCCGTTCGTGTGGAGCGACTGCGTGCCGCCGCAGACCGCGGCCAGCGCCTGCAGGGCGACCCGCACGATGTTGTTCTCGGGCTGCTGGGCGGTCAGCGTCGACCCACCCGTCTGGGCGTGGAAGCGGAGCGCCTGGGCTCGCGGGTTCGTCGCGCCGAAGCGCTCCCGCATGATCTCGGCCCACAGCCGGCGGGCGGCGCGGAACTTCGCCACCTCCTCGAAGAAGTGGTTGTGGGCGTTGAAGAAGAACGACAGCCGCTCGCCGAACTCGTCGGGCGAGAGCCCCGCCGCGATCGCCGCCTCGCAGTACGCGATCCCGTTCGCGAGCGTGAACGCGAGCTCCTGCGCCGCGGTCGAGCCCGCCTCGCGGATGTGGTAGCCGGAGATCGAGATCGTGTTCCACTTCGGCAGCCGCTCGTGCGCGTAGGCGAAGAGGTCGGTCGTCAGCCGCATCGAGGGCCGCGGCGGGAAGATGTAGTTCCCGCGCGCGCAGTACTCCTTGAGGATGTCGTTCTGGACGGTGCCTCGCAGCGCGTCGCCGGGAATCCCCTGCCGCTCCGCCACCAGCTCGTAGAGCAGGAGCAGGATCGATGCGGGCGCGTTGATCGTCATCGACGTCGACACCCGGTCGAGCGGGATCCCCTCGAGCACCCGCTCCATGTCGGCGAGCGAGTCGATCGCCACCCCGGAGCGACCCACCTCGCCGAGGGCCCGCGGATGATCCGAGTCGTACCCGAGCTGCGTCGGCAGGTCGAACGCCATCGAGAGCCCGGTCTGGCCCTGCTCGAGCAGGAACCGGAAGCGCTCGTTCGTCTCCTCGGCCGACCCGAAGCCGGCGTACTGGCGGATCGTCCACGGCCTGCCCCGGTACATCGACCGGTACGGCCCCCGCGTGAACGGGTACTCGCCGGGCAGCTCGAGCCCGGGGTGAGCCTCGTCCCCGGCGGGATAGACCGGCGCGACCTCGATGCCGGAGTCGGTTAGGCGCCGGTCCGTTGTCGCCACCGCCCTGGCGACCGCTCAGTCGACGACGAACGTGAGCTTGAGGTGCACGTGGTAGCGCGAGACCTCCCCGCCCTCGACGAACGCCTCGATCCCGTCGACCCAGACGTGCTGGATGTTGTGCAGGGTCTCTCCGGCCTTCTCGACGCCCTCCTTGATCGCCGCCTCGATGCTGGAGCCCGTCGCCGTCAGCTCGACGATCTTCCCGACCGACATCGTGACCCTCCTGTGTTGGGTTCGGTGCACGGAAGGATAGTGCGACCCCGTAGACTCCCGCCCCGGTGGACCTCTACGAGTACCAGGGCAAGGAGCTCTTCGCCCGCTTCGGGATCCCCGTCTCCGAGGGCCGGTTCGTCACGAGCGCCGCCGATGCGCGGCAGGCGGCGCAGGAGCTCGGCGGCCCCGTGGTCGTGAAGGCGCAGGTGCACATCGGCGGCCGCGGCAAGGCGGGTGGGATCCAGCTCGCGTCGACCCCCGCCGAGGCGGAGCAGCACGCGGAGCGGATCCTCGGCATGGACATCCGCGGCCACACCGTGCACCGCCTCTGGATCGAGAAGGCCTCCGAGATCGCGAAGGAGTACTACCTCTCGGTCACGTTCGACCGGGGCGAGAAGAAGCCGCTCTTCATGCTGACGACCGAGGGCGGGATCGACATCGAGGAGGTGGCCGCGAAGACGCCCGAGAAGCTCGCGCGCCTCCACGCCGACCCGCTCGTCGGCTTCCACCCCTACCAGGCGCGCTGGCTCTGCTTCACCGCCGGGATCGGCGATCCGGACGAGCAGAAGCAGGTGATCTCGATCATCGGCAGGCTCTACGACGCCTTCGTCTCGTCGGAGGCGATGCTCTGCGAGATCAACCCGCTGATCGTCACCACGGCCGGCGAGGTGCGCGCCCTCGACGCGAAGGTCTCGATCGACGACAACGCCCTCTACCGGCACGCCGACCTGGCCGCGTACCGAGATCTCGCGGCCGGGAACGCGCAGGAGCAGCGGGCGCACGAGAAGGGCCTCGCCTACGTCAAGCTCGACGGCGACATCGGGATTCTCGGCAACGGAGCCGGGCTCGTGATGTCGACGCTCGACGTCGTCGCCCAGGCAGGCGGCCGGCCGGCGAACTTCTGCGACGTCGGCGGGGGCGCTCAGGCGGACGTGGTGGTCGGCGCGCTCGAGGTGATCACCGCCGATCCCGTCAGCGCCATCCTCTTCAACATCTTCGGCGGGATCACCCGCGGCGGCGAGGTGGCGAAGGGCCTGCTCGAGGCGCTCGAGCGAATGCGGATCGAGGTGCCCGTCGTCGTCCGCCTGGACGGGACCGAGGCCGAGGAGGGGCGCAGGCTCCTCGGCGAGCGGGCACCCGCGAACGTCCACGTGGAGACGACGATGCTCTCGGCCGCGAAGCGCGTCGTCGAGCTGGCGGCCGCGTAGCCCATGGCGATCATCGTCGACTCCGCCACCCGTCTCGTCGTCCAGGGGATCACCGGGCGCGAGGGAGCCTTCCACGCGACGCGCAACAAGGCCTACGGGACGAACGTCGTCGCCGGCGTCACCCCGGGAAAGGGCGGCGAGACGCTGGACGGCATCCCCGTCTTCGACTCGGTGCGGGACGCGGTCGAGGAGACCCGGCCGAACGCGGCGATGATCTTCGTGCCCGCCCGCTTCGCGACGGACGCGATCTACGAGGCGATCGACGCCGGCCTCGAGACGGTGATCTGCATCACCGAGGGGATCCCTGCGCACGACATGCTGCGGATCTACAACTACCTCCGTCCCCGCGGCGTGACCATGGTCGGGCCGAACTGCCCCGGCGTCCTCTCGCCCGGCAAGGCGAACGTCGGCATCATCCCGGCCGAGATCTTCAGCGCGGGCCCCGTCGGCCTCGTGAGCAGATCCGGCACGCTCACGTACCAGATCGGGCACGAGCTGACACAGCTCGGTATCGGCCAGTCGACGATCGTCGGCATCGGGGGGGACCCCGTCGTCGGGTCCTCGTTCGTCGACGTCCTCGAACGCTTCGAGGCCGACCCCGAGACCGAGATCGTCGTCATGGTCGGCGAGATCGGCGGCTCCGAGGAGGAGAAGGCCGCCGCCTTCATCGCCGAGCGGATGACGAAGCCGGTCGTCGGCTACATCGCCGGCTTCACGGCGCCGCCCGGGAAGACGATGGGGCACGCGGGCGCGATCATCTCCGGCTCGGCGGGGACGGCGCAGGCGAAGAAAGAGGCGCTCGAGGCGCGCGGGATCCGGGTCGGGACGAACCCGACCGAGACCGCGCAGCTCGTCGCCGAGCTCGTCCGGTAGCAGCGGCCGTCGCGGTCTGCGCGGCCTGGCTCGGGGCCGCCGCTAGGGCCGGCGCCCGCTCGTGTCGGGGAGCGCCACGACCCCGATCCGCTCCGCACGCGCGACCGCGACGACCGAGGGATCGGCGGTCGCCACGGCGTCGTCTCCGCCGGCGGCGGCGAGGAGGAGGCAGTCTGAGAGCGACACCTCACAGCTTCCCCGCGCGTAGTGGCGGCCGCGCAGGAACGCACCGCGCCACGCGTGCTCCTCCGTTACAGGGACGATCCGGACCGGGTCGCCGACGATGAGCGAGAGCTCGGCGCGGGCGTCCGCCTCCGGCATGCCGACCCTGCGGATGCAGTAGTCGGCCGCCTCGAAGAGGTTGGCGGTGGTGATCGCGGTCTCGCCCTTCCTGATCAGCGCCTCGACCTCGTCCGCGGCCGGCTCGTCCAGTGCCAGGGCCAGCACGGCATACGAGTCGAGGAAGATCATCGAGCTCGGCCGGGCCGAGGCCGCTTTCCCCGTTCCCCTTCGCGGCGGGACTCGTCCTCGCGGGCGAGCCGGCGCGCCTCGTCGCTCGAGGGGCCACGGCCGCGGAGGCTCCCGCGGAACGCCGCGATCGGATCCTCGGGAGCCGGGCGAACGACGAAGTGGTCGCCACGGTCGTCGACTAGGACCTCACGCGTGCCCCAGCGGTGCCGGATGCTCGCAGGCACCGACATCTGGCCGGATCTTGTGATTAGAGCTCTTCTCATTGAAATCAGAATATCCCATCATGAAATGGAGGACAATGGCTTGAAGGGACGGCGTCTGATCGACGGGGTCGGGAGGCTCGGCCCGCTACGATGGCCGCGTGGCCGTGATCTCCTTCGCCCGCGGCGTCCCGTCGCCCGACATCCTCCCGGTCGAGGAGCTCGCCGACTGCGCGCGGGAGGTGACGCTGCGCGACGGGCGGACGATCCTGAACTACGGCCCGGCCGGGGGGTACGGGCCGCTCCGCGAGTGGATCGCCGAGCGCCACGGCGTCCAGGCGTCGCAGGTCGTGATCACGCCGAGCTCGCTGCTCGCGTTCAGCTTCGTGATGAAGCACCTGTTCCGGGAGGGCGGAGCCGCCGCGGTCGAGGCGCCGAGCTACGACCGGACGATCCTCGTGCTGAAGGATCTCGGGGCGGAGGTCGTCGGCGTGCCGATGGACGACGACGGGCTGGAGCTCGACCGGCTCGAGGCGCTGCTCACAGGTGAGCGACGCCCGCGCGTCCTCTACACGATTCCCACCTTCCAGAACCCGTCCGGCCGGACGCTCTCGCTCGAGCGCCGCCGCGCGCTCGTCGAGCTCGCGCAGGCGACGGGCCTCGTGCTCTTCGAGGACGACCCCTACGGCCTCGTCCGCTTCGAGGGCGAGCCGCTGCCGAGCCTGTACGAGCTCGCGGGCGGCCGGGGCGTCCTCTACGCCTCCTCCTTCTCGAAGACGGTCGCGCCCGGGCTTCGCGTCGGCTACGTCGTCCTCCCCGAGGACCTGGCCGGCCCCGTCGAGAAGGTGGCGAACGCTACCTACATCTCGCCGCCGCTCCTGCCGCAGGCGGCGATCCACGAGCTGATCCGGCGAGGGGCGTTCGAGCCGAACCTCGAGCGCACCCGGGAGGTTCTTCGGGCCCGGCGGGACGCGATGCTCGACGCGCTCGCGGAGCACTTCCCGGCCGGCTCGCGCTGGAACCGGCCCGGCGGCGGCTACTTCCTCTGGCTCGACCTCCCCGCGGGTGTCGACGCGGCCGCGCTGCTCGCCCGAGCCGAGGAGGCCGAGGTCACGTTCGTCAAGGGCTCGGACTTCTACGCCGACTCGGGCGGCGAGGAGTCGGCCCGGCTCGCGTTCAGCTTTCCCTCGGTGGAGGAGATCCACGAGGGCATCGGGCGGCTCGGCGCGCTCGTCCGCGAGACCGCCTCGATCCCCGCCTGAGGCCTCCTACGACGTGACGGGCTCGGCGCCGAGCGCCTCGAGCGCCTCGTCGAACGTCTCCACCGGGACGATCTCGAGCCCGTCGGCGTACCGGCGAGCCTCGTCCGCGTTCCCTTCGGGGACGACGAAGATGTCGGCGCCGGCCTCCTTCGCGCCGATCGTCTTCTGCTTGACGCCGCCGATCGCGTCGACCTGTCCGTCGAGGCCGAGCTCGCCGGTGACGACGATGCGGCGGCCGCGGTCGACGTCCGTGCCGAGCTCGTCGACGATGTCGAGGGCGAACGCGAGCCCCGCCGAGGGCCCGCCGATCGAGCCGGCGTCGATCGAGACCTCCACCGGCAGGTCGATCGTGGCCGCCTGCTGGACGACCACGCCGATGACGGCGCGTCCCGGCTCTCGGTCGCTCTCGATCGTGGTCAGCGTGTAGTCCTCGAGGCCGCCGTTCCGGCGAACCGTGAGCGTGACGTTCTCGCCGGGCCGGACGTCCTCCATCGCGTCGGAGAGGTCGCTGAGGAAGCGGATGTCGCGGCCGCGTGCCTCGACGATCACGTCGCCCGGCTGGAGGCGGGCCGCGGCGGCCGGCGAGTCGGGGAGGACGAGCGAGATCTCGGCACCGCTCGGCTGCGAGTCGACGGCGTAGCCGAGCGCCTCGAGCGCGACGGCGGCTGCGATCAGCTGCGAGCGCGTCATCTCGAGGTTCGAGCTCTGCCGCCGCTGCTTCTCGCTCACGCCCTCCGGGTTGAGCACGCGGGCCGGAACCAGGCTCGCCCCGTCCTGGAGGCCCGGGAACAGCCGCTCGAGCAGGTTCGCCTTCCGGACGAGGATGTCGACCATGTAGATGCCGCCCTCTTCCTCTTCCTCGTCCTCACCGGCCGGCTCGTCCGGGACGCTCACGAGCGGCTCGACCGGCCGCGCGGCGTCCGGGAGCAGCAGGTACTGGTCGGACGGGATCAGCCAGAGCGCGGCGGCGGTGCCGCCGAGCACGAGCAGGGAGGCGAGCAGCCCTCGCCGCCAGGTGAGCCGGAAGAAGCGCACGGCGACGATCGTAGCGAGAGGGCCGCCGTGCACCGGCGGCCCTCGACGACGCGTGCGCCTACGTGCTCAGGACGCCGACGACCTCCCGGACGGCCGCGGCGGAGCTCTCGAGCTGCGCCTGCTCGCTGGCGCTCAGCTCGAGCTCGATCACGCGCTCGACGCCCGCGGAGCCGAGCACGACGGGAACGCCCATGTAGAGGCCGTCGATCCCGTACTCGCCCTCGAGCAGGGCGGTGCAGGGGAGCACCCGCTTCTGGTCGAGCACGATCGAGTCGACCATCTGGGCGACCGCGGCGCCCGGCGCGTACCACGCCGACGTCCCGAGCAGGTTGACGATCTCGCCGCCCCCCTTGCGGGTGCGCTCGACCATCGCCTCGATCCGCTCGGCGGAGACGAGGCTCGTCAGGGGCACGCCGCCCACGGTCGTCGCGGAGACGACGGGCACCATCTGGTCGCCGTGGCCGCCGAGCACGACGGTCTGCACGTCGCGATCCGACATGCCCGTCTCGAAGGCGATGAACGTCCGGAAGCGCGCCGTGTCGAGGATGCCGGCCATGCCGAAGACGCGCTCCTTGGGAAGGCCCGAGGCGGCCTTCGCAACGTGGCACATCGCGTCGAGCGGGTTCGTGACGACGACGACGATCGCGTCCGGGGAAGCCGCGATCGCCGCCTCCGTGACGGCCTTGACGATCGCCTCGTTCGTCGTCACGAGGTCGTCGCGGCTCATTCCCGGCGCGCGCGGGCGCCCGGACGTGATCACCACGACGTCGGAGCCGGCGGTCTCCTCGTAGCCGTTCGTGCCCACGACGCGCGCCTCGTAGCCGAGCACGGGGCCCGCCTCGTTCATGTCGAGCGCCTTGCCCTGGGGCAGGCCCTCGATGATGTCGACGAGGACGACGTCGGCGTAGTCGCGGCGGGCGATCTCCTGCGCCGCGGTCGCTCCGACGTTCCCCGCTCCGACGACGGTGATCTTGCGTCTCATCTGCTGTTCACTCCCTCGGACGGAAAACCCTGGCGGGGCAATCCTATTCGGGCCTCGGAGACCCCGCCCGGAGGTCCGACGGCGGCCGGCGAACCGGTACGATCTGCCCGGGATGAGCGACGTCAAGCCGGGCCTCGAGGGAGTCGTCGCGTTCGAGACGGAGATCGCCGAGCCGGACAAGGAGGGCGGTGCGCTCCGCTACCGCGGCGTCGACATCGAGGAGCTCGTGGGAACGCAGCCCTACGAGCACGTCTGGGGGTTGCTCGTCGACGACAGCTTCCTGCCGGGGATGCCGGACGCCGAGCCCTTCCGGCTCGAACGGCCGTCGTGCCACCCGATGGCCGACCTGCAGGGCGCGACCGCGAGGCTCACCGCCGAGTGGGGCCTCCGCCAGCTGATCGACAGCTCGGACGAGCAGGCGCGTGAGGATCTGGGCCGGTTGTCGGCGACGATGATCTCGATCGTCGCGCAGTCGGCCCGCGGCGAGGCGCCGTCGGTGCCGGCGGGGATCGTCGAGGCGGGCGAGACCGCTGCCGAGCAGTTCCTGCTCCGCTGGCGTGGCGAGGCCGACCCGAGACACGTGACCGCGATCGACTCGTACTGGGTCTCGGCGGCGGAGCACGGGATGAACGCCTCGACCTTCGCCGCGAGGACGGTCGCCTCGACGGGCGCGGACTGCGGGGCCGCGATGTCCGCTGCGGTGGGCGCTCTCTCGGGTCCGCTGCACGGCGGCGCGCCGACGCGGGTGCTCCGGATGCTGGACGACGTGGCCGGCTCCGGCGACGCCGAGGGCTACGTCCGGCGGCTGCTCGAGCGGGGCGAGCGCCTGATGGGCTTCGGCCACCGCGTCTACCGGGCGGAGGACCCGCGTGCCCGCGTTCTGCGGCGCACCGCGGAGGAGCTCGGCTCGCCGCGATTCGAGGTGGCAGAGGAGCTCGAGCGGGCGGCCCTCGCGGAGCTGCACGCGCGCAAGCCGGACCGGGTGCTCGCGACCAACGTCGAGTTCTGGTCGGCCGTCGTCCTCGACATCGCCGGGATCCCGCCCGACCTGTTCCCGGCGCTGTTCGCGTGCGCCCGGGTCGCCGGCTGGTCGGCGCACATCCTCGAGCAGAAGCGGACGGGGCGCCTGATCAGGCCCTCCGCGGCGTACGTCGGCCCGGCGAGCCGCCCGCTCGCCACGCTCGTCTGGTGAACCTCGCCGAGGTCGCGGCACGCGCCGCGCAGCTCAAGGACGAGCGGCAGCTGGCACAGCTTCGCGCCGCCGCCGACGAGGAGATCGAGGCCGCCGCGCGCTCGAGCGACTTCCGCGTCCGGGCCGTCGCCTACCGCGCCGTCGGGCAGATGCGCTACCGCCAGAAGACGGAGCTCCTCCGTCGCGGCCTCGAGGACGACAGCCCTGCGTGCCGCGGCTCGGCCCTGCTCTCGCTCGAGCTCCTCTCGCGGGAGCACGCCGGCGTCGTCAACAGCGTTCGCTCGTTGCTCCACGCGGTCGCGAACGCCGACCCGAACCCGGCGGTCCGCCGCCTCGCGGTGCTCGCGCTGAAGAACGGCTCCCCGCACGCCGACACGATCGTCCTGCTCGAGCACATCGGCTCCTCGGAGGAGGAGGACAGGGAGCTTCGCCAGGCGGCGCAGAAGGTCGCCGAGGCTCTCAGGCGGAAGCAGCGCGCCCGCCAGGCCTCACGGTAGGCGCCGCCTGCGCGGCTCTCGCCGGAGCCGCCGCGGGATCTCGGCGAGGAAGCGGTAGCGCGCCTTCGTGGCGATCTGGGCGACCGAGCTCCGGTGACGGTCGAGCACGATGCCCTGCCGGAGCCGCTCGGGGAGCGCCGCTGCGGTGAGGGGCCCCGGCGGGACGGCCGTCACCACCCGGCCGATGTCGGGAGGCTCGTGCGCGTCGCTCGCACCGGCCGCCGCCAGGCCCTTCGCGAGCGCGAAGCTGCGGGCGCGCCGGTCGAAGGGACCGGTGAAGGGGCCGCCGTTCCGGACCTCGACCACGTCGATCAGCCCGGCCTCGGCGAGCGACTCCCGCAAGGCGGCCGGGAGCGGCTTGCGAATCAGCGGGTAGAACGGGTGCTGCAGGTAGACGAGCCCGCCCTGGGCGCGGATCGCCTCTGCCGTCTCTGCCGCTGCACGCCTCGGCGGCAGGGGCTCTGCGAGGAAGAGTCCGATCAGCTCGCCGTCCGCGGTGTCGATCTCCATCCCGACGACGACCGGGAACGACGCGCGGCCGGCGAGGTCGAGCGCGCCGTCGATCCGGTTGTGATCGGTGATCCCGAGCACGTGGAAGCGGCCGGCCGCGTGCGCACGCTCGTAGTCCTCGAGCGTGTTCGAGGCGTCGTACGAGCGGTCCGAGTGGTTGTGGAGATCGAGGAGGACGTAGCCGGCGGGAATCATCCGCCGGAGTCGGTTCCGCGGCGGACGGCGTGCGGGTGCGCCTTGAAGTACGCCTCGCGGCGACGCCGGTCCGAGACGTGGGTGTACAGCTCCGTCGTCGCGAGGTCGGCGTGGCCGAGCATCTCCTGGACGGAGCGCAGGTCGGCGCCGCCTTCGAGCAGGTGCGTCGCGAACGAGTGCCGGAGCAGGTGGGGGTGCACCCGCTCCGGGTCCAGCCCGGCTCGCTCGGCCAGCCGGCGGAGGATGAGAAAGGCGCCCGCACGCGTCAGCGCCCCGCCCTGCGCGTTCAGGAACAGCTCGGGTCGGTGGCGGCGGTCGAGGAAGGGGCGACCGCGCGAGAGGTAGCGGCGCAGCGCCTCGGTCGCCTCCCGCCCGAGCGGGACGACGCGCTCCTTGTCGCCCTTCCCGAGCGGCCGGACGAGCCGGTTGGCCAGGTCGACCCGGCCGCGGTCGAGCCCGACGGCCTCGCTGACCCGGAGGCCGGCGCCGTAGAGCAGCTCGACGAGCGCCCGGTCTCGCAGCGCCCTGGGCGTGACGCCGTTTGCGGCCTCGATCAGCCGCTCCGTCTCGGCGGGGGAGAGCGACCGGGGCAGCCGGCGCCGGCGCCGCGGCAGGTCGACTCCGGCGGCCGGGTTGTCCTTCCGCAGGCCGAGCAGCACGAGGTGACGATAGAAGGTTCGAGCGGCCGCGGCCCGCCGGGCGATCGAGCTCGGCGCGAGCCCCCGGGCGCGCATCCCCGCGAGCCAGCCTTCGAGCTCGTCGGCCCGCGCGTCGGCGGGCGGCCGGCCGAGGTGCGAGGCGAGATCGGCGAGATCGCGCCGGTAGGCGTCGACCGTTCGCGGCGAGCGGCGGGCCGCGAGCAGCGCGAGGAACGACTCCACCGGGTCAGGCGCGCGGATGGGCTCGGTCATAGACTCTCCGCAGCCGCCGCCCGTCGACGTGGCTGTAGATCTGGGTGGTCGAGAGCGAGGAGTGGCCGAGCAGCTCCTGGATCGTGCGGAGGTCGGCCCCTCCCTCGAGCAGGTGCGTGGCGAACGCGTGGCGGAGGCGGTGGGGGTTCGGGACGAGGCGCCGGAGCGTCGACGTGTCGAGCGGCTTCCCTCGTGCCGACAGGAAGACGTGGTTGTCGGCGCCGCGAGCGAGTTGCGGCCGGAGCTCGGCGAGGTAGCGCCGAAGCCAGTACGCGGCCTCCTCGCCGAGCGGGACGACTCGCTCCTTGCCGCCCTTCCCGGCGACGCGGACGGCCTCCTGCTCGAAGTCGACATCGGCGAGACCGAGGTCGACGGCCTCCTGCGAGCGGAGCCCGGCCGAGTAGACGAGCTCGAACAGGGCGCGGTTGCGAAGCGCGAGCGAGCCCTCGCCTG
>JBBILK010000038.1:0-2994 GCA_037444965.1 Actinomycetota bacterium
ACCTCCGCCGAGCCGAGATGGCTGACCGTCTCCTGCATCAGCGCGATCCCGGGGCCCGACGAGGCGGTCATCGCCCGTGTCCCGGTCATCGCGGCCCCGAGCGTCATGTTGATCGCCGCGAGCTCGTCCTCGGCCTGGACGGCGACGCCTCCGAACTCGGGCAGCCGCGCCGACAGCCACTCCAGGATCTCGGAGGCGGGCGTGATCGGATAGCCGGCGTAGAAGCGCCCGCCGGCGGCGAGGAAGCCGAGCGCGAGCGCCTCGTTCCCCGAGATCAGAACGCGCTCGCCGGTGTCGCCGCTCCCGAGCGCCCAGGGGCCGGTGCCGGCGACGAGGCCGTGCTCGTCCGCGTACTCGAAGCCGCGCTCGAGGGCGCGCACGTTCGCCTCGACGAGCGGCCCGGCCAGGCGGCGGAGGCTGTGGCGAAGCGCCGCCTCGGCGTCCGCGTCGGGGACGCTGAAGAGCCGCGAGGCGACCCCGAAGGCGAGGCTGTTCTTGAACAGGTCGCGGCGGAGGTCGCGCACGGCGAGCCGCCCGAACGGCACCTCGAGCACGTTGGCCCCGGCGGGCAGGTGCTCCCGGGCGACCGGCCCCTCGGAGGCGTCGTAGACGACCCAGCCCTGCTCGTCGAGCCAGCGCCCGCCCTGCGCGACCGCCTCGGCGTCGAACGCGATCAGGAGGTCGAAGCGGTCGCCGAGGCAGCCGCGGCGAACGAGCGAGGCGCGCAGGTGGGCGGCCGCGTGGCCGCCCTTGACGCGCGAGAGGACGTTACGGGCCTGGTAGAGCTCGTAGCCGCGGGCGCCCATCACGTCCCCGAGCAGGTTGGCGAGGGTCAGGGAGCCGTCGCCGCCCTGGCCGGCGACCATCACGCCGAGGTCGTCGCGGACGCGCGTGCTCACTGCTCGCTCTCCCCGTCTGCCTCCGGCTCGGGCGGGGCGCCCGGCCCCTTCGTGTAGAACGTCTTCGGGTCGAGGTACCCGAGCGCCTCGCGCTCGTGCAGCGTCGGCATCTGCGCCGGGTGCGGCCGGTTCTTCTTCTTGTCGGCGGAGAGCTTGTTCAGGAGCTCCTCGCCGCGCGGGCCCTCCGAGAGCGGGATCGTCTCGATCCAGCCGTCGTCGATCGCCGCCTGCAGGAAGCGGTGGCCGGCCTCGGTGCGGACGAGCGTGTACGTCCAGCCGTCGAGGCCGATGCCGCCCATCCCGAGGTCGGCGTGCTCGGCCGAGTAGTCGAGGCAGTAGAGGCAGGCGGGGCGCGCGAACTCCCGGTAGCGCTTCAGCGAGGCGTTGACGACGGTGCCGTCGTCGAGGCGCACGACCACCTTGCCCTTGATGTTGATGTTCTCGATCCGCTCGAGCGGGACCTCGATCATCTCGGCGAGCTTGACGAGGCTCTCGTGGGTGAAGCTCTCGGAGCAGAAGAGCCCGATCGTGAGCGCGACGTTCGAGCGGTACCAGGCGCTCATCGCGGCCCTGATGCTGGAGTTCTGCTGCAGGCGCACGCCGTCGACCTGGCAGGGCACGCCGACGACCGCGACCGGCCTGACGTCCCGCTGCATCGCCTCCCTGAACGCGAGCGTGTTCGGCGAGTACGTGTAGCGCGAGGCGGAGCAGGCGAGCACCTCCTCCTCCGTGGTCGCGAGCTTGTGGCGGCCGACCTGGCTGTTGCCGGGCAGCACGTCGCCGAGGATCGCGCCGCGGATCGTGCCCTGCCCGAGCGCGTGCAGGAGCAGCGCCGAGGCGGCGCCCCCGTCCTGGCCGCGCTCGAGGATGTCGGGGCGCGTGGCGCGGGCGTAGAACGCGTAGCTGTAGGGCCCGTAGCCCTCGTCGGTGCACGGCTCCCGGTAGTCGACGAGGTCGGAGACGTCCTTGTCCTGGGGCCGGAGCACCGGGCAGACCTCGGCGCAGAGCACGCACAGGACGCAGGCGTCCGTCCGCGTGTCGATCGGGCGCTCGTCGACGTAGTCGAACACGTCGACCGGGCAGATGGTGACGCAGGAGGCGCAGCCGATGCATTTCCCGGTGTCGACGACCTCCTCCATCAGGAAGTCGACCGCCCGGAAGCCGCCGCGGTTCAGCTCGGTGCGCCACGCGTAGGCCCACTCGTTCGGATCGGTCGATTCCTCGAGCAGGCGCCGGTAGCGCGCGGTGACGCGCCGCGCGACGGGGTCGGTCCGCTGCCTGTGCTCGCTGGTGGTGCTCATCCCTCAGGACTGACTGTAGCCTTTCCGTTCCCGGGCGAGCCGCACCCGTTTCCGCCTACGGGAAAAGGTCGCGCTCGGGCGGCATCACGAGCTCGCGCGCCGATCCTTCCCCGGCGGGCACGGGGTATCCGCGCACGAGCGCCGCCAGCACGCCGCTCGCCTTGCCGGTGACGAGCTCGGCAGCGCCGGCGAGCTCGTCGGCGACGGCGATCAGCGTCGCCTCGAGCGCGCGGCCGCGCCCGTCCGGCTGGCCGCGGAGATCGAGCAGCGGCAGCATCCCGGCGACCCCGATCGCGACGTCGGTCGTGCCCTGCCGCCAGGGGCGCCCGAACGAGTCGGTCACGATCACCGCCGGCGCGGGGCCGAAGCGGGCGCCGAGCGCGTCGCGAAGCCGCCGCGCCGAGGCATCCGGATCCTCGGGCAGCAGCACGACCCAGCCCTCCCCGGGCGTATTCGAGCGGTCGATGCCGGCGCTGGCGCAGACGAAGCCGTGGCGGGTCTCGGCGATCACGAAGTCGCCGCGGCGGCGCCGGACCCGCACGGCCTCGGCGAGGATCGCGTCCACGTGCTCGCCGGCCGGCACGCGGGCGACGCGCCCCTCCGCCTTCGAGACCACCTTCTGCGTGACGACGACGACGTCTCCCGCCTCGAGCCCGCCCGCCCGCTCGATCGCGTCGCCGAGCAGCGCGGTGAGATCGTCTCCCGGCCGCACCTCGGGGATGCCAGTCAGCGGCAGGATGCGGATCTCGCCGGTCGCCCCGTATCCTGGTCCGGTGCTGGCCATCGTCCCCACC
>JBBILK010000038.1:3005-7335 GCA_037444965.1 Actinomycetota bacterium
TCACGCTCGGCGAAGCGCCGGCTGGCGGGACTGCTCACGCCCGCGGAGCGGGCCGGGCTCGTGGCGGCGATGCTCGGGGACGTGCTCGCCGCATGCCGCGCCGCGCGCAGCGTCGAGAGGACGCTCGTGGTCACGCCCGACACGGACGCGGCGCCGGCCGGTGTCGAGACGCTCCGCGACCCGGGCCGCGGACACGCCGCCGCGATCGAGCTCGCGCTCGCCCGCGCGCCCGTGGACGGAGCGCTGATCGTGATGGCGGACTGCCCGCTCGTGCGCCCGGAGACGCTCGACTGCCTCGCCGAGGCGGCCCGCCCGGTGGCGCTCTCGCCGGCGCAGGACGGTGGTGTGAACGCGCTCGCCCTGCGCCCCGCCGACGCTGTCGCGCCCGCGTTCGGCGTCGCGAACGGCGCCGCAGTCACGGTGGAACGCGCCCGGCTCGCCGGCCACGAGGCGGCCGTGATCGACGACAGCGGGCTCGCGCTCGACGTGGACACCCCGGAGGACCTGGAGCGCATCCTCCAGCTCGGCGACGGAACGCGGACGCATGCCTTCCTCTCCGCCCTTGGAGGTCGCTTCGCGGGCCGTGCCCGTGCCGGAGCTACCCCCGAGGTCGGCACGGAGCCGACCGCGACGAGGCCGTCCCGGTCGAGGGCGGTGCCGCCTACGTCGTGAAGAAGCGTGGAAGGCCGGCCGCCGTCCTCTTCCCGATCGAGGTGACCCGCAATCGCTGAGGTCGTCCGACGGCTCGCCGAGGGTGGGCCGGCTACTCCTGGCTCGGGTCGACAACGGCGAGTGTGCTGAAGTAGCGGCGATAGAACCCACGGTCGCGCGTGAGCAGGCGATCTGTCTGGCGATCGGCGTGCGCCCCGATCAGGAAGTCCGCGACGAGGCGCTCGCGCCGTCCTCCGCGTTCGCGGTACGCCCTCCAGACAGAACCCGCCTGAAGAGCGGCGCGGTCGTCGATCGGGCTGAACCCGACACCCAGCCGCCCCAGTGCGTGCGCGGCCGCCTCGGCGTCGGGGAACACGCTTGCGACCTCGGCCCAGACGACTTCGCAGGCAACCAGGCTCCCCTCACCCGAGCATCGTCGAACGGCCGACGCCGATGCCTCGCCGAACGTGGGGTCGGCAGCGAAGACGTCGAGCAGGACGTTCGTGTCGACCGCCGTGATCACACTGCATCGGGCGCGCCGCGGAGCTCCGCCATCACGTCGTCCGTCGGGCGCTGGAGCTTCAGCGTCCCGTACACGGCTGCGACGGGATCTTCGACTGTCTCCTTCGTCGCCACGAGCCGGCCGCGCTCTTCGCGGAACGCGAGCACCTGGCCGGGTTTGATTCCCATGCGGTCGCGCAGCGGTTTCGGGATCGTCACCTGCCCCTTCTCCGAGACGATCGCGCGCTCTGTCATACCAAAAATGTAGGAATTCCTACCAATAAAGTCAAACCTGACACAGGCGCCCGCGGAGCGTCGCGCACGCGTGCAGCGTCTCGACGCGCGGCACCGGGATCCCGAGCCTCGCGGCGATCTCGATCACGGCGCCCGTCATGCAGTCGAGCTCGAGCGGCTTCCCTGCCTCGAGATCCTGGAGCATCGACGTCTTGTGGTCGCCGACCGCGAGCCCCGCCTCGAGCCGGCGCTCGATCGAGACGGGCAGCTCGATCCCGAGGGCCTCGCCGACCGCCGCGACCTCCTCCATCGCCGCCCGCAGGAGGGCCACCATCGCCGGCAGCGAGCCGAGCTCCTCGAGCGTCGCGCCGGTGAGCGCTGTGACGGGATTGAACGCGACGTTGCCGATCAGCTTCAGCCAGAGCTGGTCGCGGATCCGCTCCTCGACCGGGCACTTCAGGCCGCCCGCGGCGAACGCCTCGGAGATCGCGCGGCAGCGCTCGCTCGGCGGCCCGTCCGGCTCGCCGATCGCGAAGCGGGTCCCCTCGAGGTGGCGGATCACGCCCGGCTCGACGATCTCCGTGGCCGGATACGGAACGCAGCCCACGACCCGCTCCGGCGCGATCGCGCTCGCGATCACGCCCTCCGGGTCGACCGCCTGGACGACGGCGCCCGCGAGCGGGCCGCTCCAGCGCTGGAAGAACCACCACGGGACGCCGTTCTGCGCCGGCAGGACGCACGCGTCCGGGTCGAGCAGCGGCGCGACCCGCGGCAGCAGCTCCGGCAGCGAGTAGGCCTTGAGCCCGAGGAAGACACAGTCCGCCCCGGCGACGGCGCCGAGCTCGTCGGTGGCCTCGGGGCGGGCCTCGAAGTCCCCGCGCGGCGACAGCACGCGGACCCCCTGCCGGCGCATCGCCTCCAGGTGAGCGCCACGTGCGATCAGGACGACGTCCGCCCCGCCGCGTGCGAGCGCCGCGCCGACGTAGGCGCCGATCGCCCCCGCGCCGAGGATCGCGAATCTCATTCCCCGTAGATCGCGGCCGCGACCCGCCGGCGCTGCAGCTTCCCGGTCGGGGTGCGGGGGATCTCGTCGAGGACGTGGATCACGGCGGGCACCTTGACCGCGGTGAGCCGCTCGCGGCAGTGCGCGATCAGGGCCGGCGCGTCGGCCTCGCCCGCAAGCGAGACGGCGGCGGCAACGACCTCGCCGTACTTCTCGTCGGGGACGCCGAAGACGGCGGCGTCGGCGACCGCGGGGTGGGCGAGCAGCGCCTCTTCGACCTCCCCGGGCGAGATGTTCTCGCCGCCGCGGATGATCAGCTCCTTGATCCGCCCGACGAGACGGAGGTAGCCGTCCTCGAAAACGCCCTGGTCGCCAGTGCGGAACCAGCCGTCCCCGAACGCCTCGGCGTTCGCTTCCGGGTTGCCGAGGTAGCCGGGCGTCAGGCCGGGGCCCCGGATCGTCACCTCCCCCGCCTCCCCGCTCGCCAGCTCGCGCCACTCCCGATCGACGATCCGGATCTCGGCGCCGGTCGGGACGCCGACCGTCCCCGGCCGCCGCTCTCCCGGCGGGAGCGGGTTCGCCGCCAGCTCGTGGCTCGCCTCGGTCATCCCGTACGCCTCGAGCATGGGCACGCCGTACGCCTCCTCGCAGCGGCGCAGGAGCTCCGGCGAGAGCGCCGACGAGCAGGAGCGCGCGAAGCGGAGCTGCGAGCGCTCGGGCGGGCTCGCCCGCTCGAGCAGCATGTGGTGGATCGTCGGTCCCGCCGAGAGCCAGGTGAGGCCGTGCTCGGCCAGATGCCGCCAGAAGCGGCCGGGCGCCAGCCGCCGGGGCACCACCGCCGTCCCGCCCGCGAGCAGCGTCGCGACCGTGGAGGCGACGAGCCCGTGGACGTGGAAGAGCGGCATCGCGACGTAGGAGACGTCGTCGGGCCCGAGCTCGTAGTGGCGGACGATCGAGCGGGCCGAGGCAACGAGGTTCCGCTGCAGGAGCGGCACCTGCTTCGGGCGGCTCGTCGTGCCGCTCGTGTGCAGGAGGAGCGCCACGTCCTCTGGACTTCCGGGCTCGTACCCGGCGGCGGCGCCAGCAGCGGCGATCTCCACCCGGCCGCCCTTCGTGCGGATCTCGCCGACCGCCGTCGAGCCGCGGACGGCCGCGCGCGCCGCGGCGAGCTCGCCCTCCGGGAGCAGCAGGAGCTTCGGCGCGAGGTCGCCCAGGTAAAAGGCGAACTCGTCGGTCGTGTACGCCGGGTTGAGCGGCGCGGCCGCTGCGCCGAGCGCCGTGACCGCGAACAGGAGCTCGACGATCTCGGGCCCGTTCGGGAGCGCCAGGCAGACCCGGTCGCCTCGCTCGACTCCGAGGCCGGCAAGCGCTCGAGCCAGACCGTCGACGCGCTCCCCGAGCTCCGCGAAGCCGAGAACGGTGCCGTCGTCGGGGCAGACGAGCGCGGAGGCGGCGGGATCGCCCGCGGCCCAGACGGCAGACAGTGGCTCGGCTGTCAAGACGCCTGGGAGGGTATCTGGTCGGGGAGAGCGTGCCACGCATCGTGTCGCCGGCTCGGACACGCGCTGAATCGGCCCGGCCTAGACTGGCCCCGTGCCGGTCTGTTCGTCGTGCGGCTTCGAGTCGGAGGCGGTGTTCAGGTTCTGCCCCGAGTGCGGCGCCGGGTCGCCTGCCGCGGCGCCCTTCCGCGAGCAGCGCAAGACGGTGACGGTGGTGTTCTGTGACCTGGCAGGGTCGACGCAACTGGGCGAGGCGGTCGATCCGGAGCGGCTGCGGGCGGTGCTGGCCGGCTACTTCGAGCGGATGAAGGTGATCGTGGAACGGCACGAGGGAACCGTCGAGAAGTTCATCGGCGACGCGGTGATGGCGGTGTTCGGCGTGCCGGTGGTGCACGAGGACGACGCGCTGCGGGCGGTGCGAGCGGCGGCCGAGATGCGGGAC
>JBBILK010000038.1:7355-11247 GCA_037444965.1 Actinomycetota bacterium
CGGGAGGGGCGGATCGGCGTGATGACCGGCGAGGTGGTGGCGGGCACCGAGGAGCGGCTGGTGACCGGTGACGCGGTCAACGTGGCTGCTCGGCTGGAGCAGGCGGCACGGCCTGGACAGGTACTGGTCGGGGAGCCGACGCTTGCGCTCGTGCGTGAAGCGGTCGAGGCGGAACCGGTCGAGCCGCTCGAGTTGAAGGGCAAGGCCGAGCCGGTTGCCGCCCACCGGCTCGTGCGGGTGCGCGAGGCACCGGAGCGGCGCCACGACGCGCCCTTCGTCGGGCGCGAGCGCGAGCTCGCGCTCCTGCGCGAGGCCTGGGAGCGAGCGCACAGCGACCGTCGCTGCGAGCTGGTCACGGTCGTGGGCGAGGCGGGTGTCGGCAAGTCCCGGCTCGTCGCCGAGGCGATCGGCTCGGTAGACGCGACGATCGTACGCGGGCGATGCCTGCCCTACGGCGAAGGGATCACCTACTGGCCTGTGGTGGAGGTGCTGAAGCAGCTCGACGTGCGGCCCCCGGCCGAGGCCGCAGCTTCGGCGATCGCGTCGCTGCTCGGCGAGAGCGACGCTGCCACGTCGGCCGAGGAGATCGCCTGGGCCTTCCGCAAGACGCTCGAGCAGGCCGCCGCGGCCAACTCCGTCGTGGTCGTGTTCGACGACCTCCAGTGGGGCGAGCAGACCTTCCACGACCTGATCGAGCACGTCGCCCTGCTCTCCGCGGGCGTGCCCATCCTGCTGCTCTGCATGGCCCGCCCCGAGCTCGTCGAGCACCGCCCCACCTGGCCGGTAACGCTGCGGCTGGGACCACTCGCAGAAGGCGCCGTCGAGCAGCTGATCCCGAAGCGGATCGCCGGCGATCTCCGCGAGAGGATCACGCGCGCGGCCGGCGGCAACCCGCTCTTCATCCACGAGATGCTGGCGATCGCCGGCACGCAGGCCGGCGACGTCACCGTGCCGCCCACCCTGCGGGCTCTGCTCGTTGCCCGGCTCGACCAGCTCGAGCCGTCCGAGCGGAGCGTGCTCGAGCGCGGCGCGGTCGAGGGAGAGGTCTTCCACCGCGGCGCCGTCCAGGCGCTCGCCCCCGAGGAGACGCAGGTGACCCCGCGCCTGGCCGCGCTCGTCCGCAAGGAGCTGATCAGGCCCGACCGGCCGCAACTCGCCGGCGAGGACGGCTTCCGGTTCCGCCATCTGCTCATCCGCGACGCCGCCTACGACGGGCTCCCGAAGACCGTGCGCGCGGAGCTCCACGAACGCTTCGCCGGCTGGCTCGAGCAGCATGGAGCCCAGCTCGTCGAGCTCGACGAGATCCTCGGCTACCACCTCCAGCAAGCCCACCGGTACCGGGCGGAGCTCGGCCTCGAGGGCGCTGCGGCCCTCGCCGACACGGCCCGCGTCCACCTGACCACGGCCGGCATGCAGGCCCTCCTCCGCTCCGACTTCCGCGCTGCAGCGAGCCTCTTCGAGCGCGCCGCCGCGCTCCTCCCGGCAACCTCGATCGACCTCACGCTCGAGACGAACCTCGTGGAGGCCCTCTTCTGGGCGGGTCGGGTCTCCGACGCGCAAAGACGAGCCGAGTCGCTCGCCGAGCGCGCCGGCGAGACCGGCGACCGCGTGGCCGCGCTCTGCGGCTCGATCCAGGCGCTCACGATGCGCGGGTTTCTCGAGCCGGAGGGCGTGACCGGAGAGCTGGCCGCCCTCCTCGAGGAAGCGCTACCCGTCTGCCAGACCGACGGCGATGCCGCGGCCCTCTACACGGCCTTCAAGGGGCTATCGATGGTCGCCCTGATGCGCGCGCAGTGCGACGCCGCTCTGGACGCCCTCGAGCAGACCGCGACACACGCTCGCCGGGCCGGCCTGCCGCACGAATGGCTGGCCTGGCGGGCAGGGTTCTGCGTGGTCGGCCCCATGCCCGCGTCCGAGGTGCTCGCGTGGCTCGACGAGCACGAGCCGCACGAGCGGCCGGATGACCGCTTCCTCGCGTACCGCGGGTGGACGCTCGCAATGCTCGGGCGCTTCGACGAGGCGCGCGCGATTCTCGCCGAGTCACGTGCCCGGCTCGCAGACCGCGGCGGTGGGCTCGCGCTCGCGCTCATGAGAGGCCAGAGCTCCTTCCACGTCGAGCTGCTGGCGGGCGACCCTGACGCGGCGGCCGCGTTCGGCGCCGAGGCATGCAGGATGCTGGAGGAGCTCGGCGAGCGCAGCATGCTCTCGACCATGGCCGGCGACCTCGCGGACGCTCTCTACGCACTCGACCGACTCGAGGAGGCGGACACCTGGGCCGGCCGTGCCGCGGAGCTCGCGTCGAGCGACGACCTGCTCACGCAGATGCTCTGGCGGCGGGTCAGGGCGAAGCTGCTCGCGCGCGGCGGCCGGCACGCCGAGGCACAGCGGCTCGGTCACGAGGCGGTGGCCGTCGGCGAGCAGACCGACATGCTCAGCTTCCAGGGCGACGCGTATGCCGACCTAGCCCAGGTCCTCACCCTCTCGGGAAAGCCGGACGAGGCGGCCGCCGCGCTCGAGCAGGCACTCGAGCGCTACGACCGCAAGGGCAACCTCGTCTCGGCGGAACGCACGAGAGCTCGACTCGCCGAGCTCGCATGAGGCGATCTGGTTAACTTCCCACTGCCGTGGACCGGACCGACGCCTTCGCCCTCGCGCGCCTCGATGCCGACGAGCTGCTCGGCCCGGCCCGGGAGCTGCGCGCCGCCGGGTGGGGAAGCCTCGTCACCTACTCGCCGAAGGTCTTCATCCCGCTGACGAAGCTCTACCGGGACGTCTGCCACTACTGCACGTTCGCGCGGCCTCCCCGTCGCGGCGAGCGCGCCTACCTGACGCTCGAGGAGATGCTCGAGATCGCCCGGGCCGGCGCGGCGGCCGGCTGCCGCGAGGCGCTGTTCACGCTGGGCGACAAGCCCGAGCGGCGCTACCGGGTCGCCCGCGAGGAGCTGGCCGCGCTCGGCTTCGAGACCACGATCGAGTACCTCGCCCACGCCGCGAAGGCCGTCCTCGAGGAGACGGGGCTCCTTCCGCACGCCAACCCGGGCGTGCTCAGCGCCGGCGAGCTCTCGCTCCTCCGCGGCGTCTCGGCCTCGCAGGGGATCATGCTCGAGACGACCGCCGAGCGGCTGTCCGAGCGCGGCGGGCCGCACTTCGGCTCACCCGACAAGCGCCCCGCAGCGCGGCTCGAGACGCTGCGGCTGGCGGGCGAGCTGCGCGTGCCGTTCACGACCGGGATCCTGATCGGGATCGGCGAGACGCGCGAGGAGCGGATCGAGGCGCTGCTCGCGATCCGCGACCTGCACGAGCGCTACGGGCACATCCAGGAAGTGATCGTCCAGAACTTCCGGGCGAAGCCGGGCACGAGGATGGCCGGCCACCCGGAGCCCACGCTCGACGAGCTGCTGTGGACCTGTGCCGCCGCCCGGCTCGTGCTCGGCCCCGACATGAGCGTGCAGGCGCCGCCAAACCTCTCCTACGGCGACTTCCCGCGCCTGCTCGAGGCCGGCATCAACGACTGGGGCGGCGTCTCGCCGGTGACGATCGACCACGTCAACCCGGAGGCGCCCTGGCCCGAGCTCGAGCGGCTCGAGCAGGCGACGCGCTCCCGCGGGCTCGAGCTCGCCGCGCGGCTGCCGATCTATCCCGCCTACGTCGCCGAGCTCGAGCGCTGGTGCGAGCCAGCCGTCGCGACCGCGGTGCGTCACGCTGCCGACGCGAGCGGCCTCGCCCGCGAGGACGGGTGGTCAGCGGGTGTCTCGGAGCGCATCCCCACCGGGTTCGCCTCGGCGGCGTGGACGGCCAACGGGCGAGTCGCCGCGGTGGCACCGGCCGTCCGGGAGGCGCTCGCGAAGGTCGACGAGGGCGTCGACCTCGACGAGGACGACGTCACCGCGCT
>JBBILK010000039.1:0-11243 GCA_037444965.1 Actinomycetota bacterium
GGCCGTCCTGGCCGCCCGCCGCACCTTCGTCTCCGCGTAGTCGCGCAGCCGGTCTCCGACCGCTCCGCGAGTCGTCAGCTCGAGCTCGAAGTCGACGTTTGCCTTCATCGTTTCCTCCATCTCCTCGCTACGCGAGGGCCCTTCCAGCCGGGACCGCGGCGGTCCCGGCATCCTTGATCCGCCCGTCCTCGAGCCAGAGGACGCGGTCGGCGATGTCGTAGAGACGCGGGTCGTGGGAGACGACCACGACCGCGCAGCCCTCCTTCCTCGCGAGGTCACGGAGCAGCTCCATCACCTCGTGCCCGTGGTAGGAGTCGAGGTTCGCCGTCGGCTCGTCCGCGAGCAGCAGGGGAGGGTGGTTGGCGAGGGCGCGCGCGATCGACACCCGCTGCTTCTCGCCGCCCGAGAGGTCACGGGCGTGGAAGTCGAGGCGCTCCTCGAGGCCCGCCTCGACGAGCAGCGCGCGCGCCCGCCGGTGGGCCTCGTCGCCGGTGACGCCGGCGACGTTCAGCGCCACCTCGACGTTCTCCTGGGCGGTGAGCGCCTCGAGCAGGTTGAACGTCTGGAACACGAAGCCGACGAGCTGGCGCCGGATCCGCGGCAACTCCCGTTGCGGCAGCGCCGTGACGTCGAGGCCGTCGACGAGCACCCGGCCGGAGGTCGGGCGAAGCAGCGCGCCGATCATCGTGAGCAGGGTCGTCTTGCCCGAGCCCGAAGGGCCCATGATCAGCGTCACCTCGCCCGCGTCGGTCGTGAAGCTGACGCCGTCGACGGCGCGCACCTCCGTGCGCTCGGAGCCGAAGACCTTCGTCAGCTCCCGGACCTCGAGGAGGGGTCGCACGTTCATGCCCTGAACACCATCGCCGGGTCGATGCGGTTGATGCGATGCACGGGTACATAGGCTGCCAGGATCGACACCACCAGTGCGGCAGCGAAGATACCGGCGGCGTCGGCGAAGCGCAGGTCGGTGACGAACTCCGGGACCCCGCGCTTGATCAGTGTCGCCGCGAAGGCGGACGCGACCAGCCCGATCGCCGAGCCGATCACGCCCACGATCAGGCTCTGCTGGAGGACGATCCGGTAGACGAACGCGTTCGAGGCTCCGACCGCCTTGAGGACGCCGAAGTCGCGTGCCTTCTCGATCGTCGCCGTGTAGGTCGTGAGCGCGATCACCGCGCCGCCGATGACGAGGCCGAGCGCGACGAGGACGCTGACCACCGGCAGGAACCCCTGGTTGACGAGCTCGCTCATCGCCTGCGCGAACTCGTCGCTCGTGCTCGTCTGCGAGCCCGGGACGGCCGCGGTCGCCGCGGCGGCGACCCGGTCGAGGTCGGCACCCGGAGCCGCCGAGAGCAGGAAGAAGTTGACGTAGTCGTCGAGCCTGAGCAGCTCCTCGGCGTCGGCGCCGTTCAGGAAGCCGAGCTCGAAGATCGGGTTGCCGCCCGGGCTGACGCGCTCGATCACGAGCGGCCGGCCGAGCACGGCGAGCGTGTCTCCGGTCTCGAGGCCTGCCTCCTGCGCGAGGACGGAGTCGACGATCACGTGTCCCGGTGCGGGGAAGAAGCGCTCGCGCACGTCCCCGGCGAGAGGGAGGCCGGCCGGAGCCGCGAGGGACATGAAGAAGACGTCGAGGTCCTCGCCGGAGTTCTCGAAGCCGATCCGGCGCGCGTACACCGGGATCACGGCCTGCACGCCCTCGATCCGCTCGAGCTCGCCGAGCCGGTCGGCCGGAAGGGACGAGGCGGCCCGGAACGGGTCGGTCGTGCCCGCCTGCGCGACCCAGAGGTCACCGGGCAGCTCGTTGAAGAGCGCCGAGGCGCCGCTCCAGCCGCGGTAGAGGCTGACGATGATCAGGATCAGCAGGACCGCGAAGGCGACGCCCGCGACGGACATCACCAGACGCCCCTTCTCCGCGAGCAAGTTGCGTCTGGCAACCGGTACCACTGCACCCTCAGCATTGCCGCCGCCGGCCGCTCACGGCATCGGTGGACTCGCGGAACGTGCTTGCCAGGAACTACCGATCCGGGATGGACTAGATTTCGTCAGAACGAAAGCTGAACTTCAATTCGACGAAGAACAGAGCCAGGAACGCCGTCGCGGGCTCGTCGGCGACGTCCTTCCGGGCGAGGCGGCGACGCTCCGGGCCGCGCAGGCGGCGCTCCGCGGCCGGCGGCGCGGCGTCGCAGCGCTCTGGCCGTTCCTCGGGCCGGCGTTCATCGCCTCGGTCGCGTACATCGACCCGGGCAACTTCGCCACGAACGTCGCCGCCGGCTCGAAGTACGGCTACCTGCTGCTCTGGGTCGTCCTCGGCGCCAACCTGATGGCGATGCTGGTCCAGACGCTGTCGGCCAAGCTCGGCATCGCGACCGGACGCAACCTCCCCGAGGTCTGCCGCGACCACGTCCCGCGCCCGCTGGCGATCGGCCTCTGGCTCCAGGCCGAGGTGATCGCGATGGCGACCGATCTCGCTGAGGTGCTCGGGGCGGCGCTCGGCCTCAACCTCCTGTTCGGGATCCCGCTCCTGCCCGCCGGCCTGATCGCTGCCGCCGGCGCCTTCGCCGTGCTCGCCATGCAGAGCCGCGGCTTCCGCCGCTTCGAGGCGGTGATCGCGGCCATGGTCGGCGTGATCGTGGTCGCGTTCGGTTTCGAGGTGCTGTTCGCGCGGCCGGATCCCGGGGAGGCCGTCCGGCACCTCTTCGTCCCGGGCTTCGCGGACAGGGAGTCCGTCCTCCTCGCGGTCGGCATCCTCGGGGCCACGGTGATGCCGCACGTCGTCTACCTCCACTCGGCGCTCACGCAGCATCGGGTCGTCGGCCAGGACGAGCGGGAGCGGCGCGCGATCCAGCGGTTCGAGCGGATCGACGTCGTGATCGCGATGGGGATCGCAGGCGTCGTGAACATGTCGATGCTCGCAATCTCGGCGGCGCTCCTGTACGGCACGGGGATCGAGAGCATCCCCGACGCGTACGACGGCTTCGAGGAAGCGGGGGGCCGGCGGGTGGCCCTGCTCTTCGGCGTGGCGCTGCTCGCCTCCGGCCTCTCCTCGACCTCGGTCGGGACGATGGCCGGCCAGGTCGTGATGCAGGGGTTCATCAACCGGCGGATCAACCTCTTCCTGCGCCGGCTGATCACGCTCGCGCCGGCGCTGATCGTGCTCGCGGTCGGGGTCGACGCGAGCCGCTCGCTCGTGATCAGCCAGGTCGTCCTCTCGTTCGGGATCCCGTTCGCTCTCGTCCCGCTGGTGCTGTTCACGAGCAAGCGCAGCCTGATGGGGAGCCTCGCGAACACGCGACTCACGAACGCGGCGGCCGCCGTCGTCTCCGTGGTGATCGTGAGCCTGAACGTCTACCTGCTCGCGTCGATCTTCTGAGGTCGGGGCGAGGGCGCGGCTGCGGGTTTTCCGTGGCCGAATTCGGGGAAGCTCCCGATGCGGCCGGGCGCTCGCTCGGCGACGATGAACTCGGCCCGGGTTGCCCGCCGGGTCGAGCTTCATGATGGTGGCGACGGGGACTGACGTTCGATGATTCGCTGGCTTCCGCTCCAGCTCGCAGTCGTGCTCGCGCTCGCGTGTGCCGCGAACGCGGTCGCGGCCGACGGCCCCCGGCTCGTCGTCTCCGGGTCGAGCGCTGCGCTCGGCGCCGAGGTGGCGACGACGATCGACCTGCGCCTGTCCGGGAGCGCCTTCGACGTCGTCCTCTACGTTCCCGGCGGCTACTCGGCGGCGCTCGATCGGCCGGTGGGCGACGTCCTCGGCGCGGCTTCGGCGACGGTCGAGGTCGGCGGAACGCCCGTCGAGGTCGCCGGCAGCGTCGTCGCCGGCGACGGGTCGTGCGCCACCGGAGCGCACGACGCCGTCTGGCTGCTCGAGCTCGGCAGTGCGACCCTGCCGCTCGCGGTGGACCGGATCGTCGACGGCCCGGAGGCGGCCTTCGCCTCCTACCGGATCGAGACCTGTCCGGCCGACCCGGTCGCGCTCCGGCGGTTGACGCTCGAGCTGCGGGGGGTGCTCCGAAACCCGGAGGGCGTGGGAACGTACGTCTGGCGCGCCGTCACGAGCTCGCCGGGCGGCACCGCGGTCGAGACGCGCTCGAGCGTCCTCCTGCCTACTCGCCTCGAGCTCACGGGACGGCTCGACCGGAACGGCCGGGCCGTGCTCGAGGGCCGGCTGACCGCCGGCGGCAAGGCGGTCGCAGGCCGTACCGTCTCCCTCTGGGCCGGGCCGAGGACGGGCTCGCTCGAGCGCAGCGGCCGCACGACCACCGGCGCCTCCGGGCGCTTCCGGGTCCTGCGGACGGTCAGGCAGACGACGGTCTTCCGGGCGACGGCCACCGTTCCCGCGGTCGATGTCACGGCGACGGGCTGCGACGCGGCGATCGCGCCCGGCGGCTGCGTCGGCGCGACGATCGGCCCGATCGAGGCGTCGAGCGGCACGGTGCGGATCGCCGTGCCGAAGCTGCCGACGCTCCGGCTCGGGAGCCGCGGCCCCCGGGTCAGCGCGCTGCAGCGCGAGCTCGTCGCGCTCCGGTACCTGCCTTCGGGCTCGGTGAACGGCCTGTTCGGGGAGCGCACCTGGCATGCGGTCGTCGCCTTCCAGGGCTGGGAGGGCCTGCCGCGGGACGGCGTCGTCGGGGGGCGCACCTGGAACCGCCTCGAGCACGCGCAAGCGCCGCGGCCGTGGGGTGGGCTCACCCAGGGCGTCGAGATCGACCGCGCCCGCCAAGTGCTCCTGCTGGTGAGTGGAAGCCGAGTCGTGCGGGTGGTCCACGTCTCGACCGCCGCGCCCGGCCATCTCACCCCGCCGGGACACTTCGCCGTCTACCGCAAGGAGATCCTCTCCTGGTCGATCCCGTTCCGCGCGTGGATGCCGTACGCCAACTACTTCTACGGCGGCTTCGCGGTCCACGGCTACGCCGATGTCCCCTCGTATCCCGCCTCCCACGGCTGCGTGCGCGTGCCGATGGTCGAGGCGACGGTCGTCTACGGCTTCGCGGGCATCGGCACGCCGGTCTGGATCCGCTGAGGCCACGCGGCGGGCAGCCTTGCTGGTGCCGTGCCGGGCTGCGGCTTTCCCGCAGGCGAATCGGCGTCGTCACGGACGCCGCGGTCGCCCCTGCATGCAAAGATGATCAAGACACCTGTTTTAGACAAGTCTAAAATTGGCTTCGAGGCCGAGGATGCATCTGCCGTCCGGTCCCCTGACGAGCTTGCGCAACCGGCGCGTACGGCGGGCTCGCGTCGTCATCGAGGACGCGCTGAGACACCTCCATGCAGCGGAGGAGCGCGGCCGGCAGGCGACGGTCGAATCCCTCGCCGGGGCCCTCGGCGTCTCCACACGGCAGGCGACGGAGCTCGCCCGGTCGCTGCACGAGCGAGGACTCGCGACGTCGGAGGAGGGTCTTCGGCTCACGCCCGCCGGCGAGCGATGGGCGCGCTCGGTCGTGCGGGCGCACCGGCTCTGGGAACGCTACCTCGCCGACGAGGTGAGGAAACCCGCAGCCGATCTGCACCGCCTCGCTGACCGCGAGGAGCATCGCCTCCGGCCCGACGAGGTCGAGCGCATCGCGGCGCGCCTCGGCTACCCGGAACGCGACCCGCACGGTGACCCGATTCCGACGACTGCCGGAGAGCTGCGCGTCCTGGCCGCGGTGCCCTTGACGATGCTTCCGGAGGGTTCCTGGGGCGAGATCGTTCATCTCGAGGACGAGCCGGAGGTCGTCTACGCGAGGCTCGCCGAGCTGGGACTCGAGCCGGGTCAGGCGGTGATTCTCCGCGAGAGCTCCGGCAAGCGCTTCGCCTTCGAGGCGGACGGCCTGCCGTGCGAGTTGCCGGCGGTGGACGCGGCCAACGTCTTCGTTGCGCCGGCGCTCGGGCCGCCGCCACCGGCCCGGCCGACGCTCGCCGATCTCGAGGTGGGGGAGACCGCGAGCATCAGGGCCTTGCGAGTGACCGGCCTCGGGAGGCGGCGACTCCTCGACCTCGGCTTCACTCCCGGGGCGGTGGTCGCGTGCGAGCTCGCCAGTCCATTCGGCGAGCCGAATGCCTACCGGATCAGAGGGACGCTGATCGCGCTCCGGCCCGAGGAAGCCCGGCGGATCGAGATCGAGCGAGCCGGGGAGGAACATCCGTGAGCACGCAGCTCCCCGCACGCCTCCCGGCCTCGTGCACGGCCTGCCGCGCCCACCTCGAGCAGCTCGGGATCGATCTCGCCACGGCGGACTACGTGGTCGCCCTCGCCGGCAATCCGAACACGGGCAAGAGCACCGTGTTCAATGCGCTGACGGGCCTTAAGCAGCACGTCGGCAACTGGCCCGGCAAGACGGTGGCCCGGGCAGAAGGCGGCTTCGAGCTCGAGGGCACGCGCTACAAGCTCGTCGACCTGCCCGGAACCTACTCGCTGCTCTCCGCGTCGACCGACGAGGAGATCGCCCGAAACTTCGTCCTCTTCGGGCGACCCGACTGCGTCGTTGTCGTCGTCGACGCGACCGCCGTCGAGCGCAACCTCAATCTCATCCTCCAGATCCTCCAGGTCACGGATCGGGTGGTCGTCTGCCTGAACCTGATGGACGAGGCCGCGCGCAAGGGGATCGCGGTCGATCATCGCCGGCTCGCTCGGGAGCTCGGCGTTCCGGTCGTACCGACCGCGGCCCGCACGGGCGAAGGGCTTGCAGCGCTCGCCCAGGCCGTGGCGGGCGTTGCCCGCGGAGAGACGCGGACGAGGCCGCGGCGCCTGCCGGCGAGTCCGCCCGTCGACCGGGCCCTCGACGCTCTCGTCCCCCTGCTCGAGCGGGCGGCGCCGGGGCTGCCGAGCGTTCGCTGGGTCGCCACTCGTCTTCTCGACGGCGATGCGCGCGTGGAGGAGGCACTCGAGGGTGGAGAGCTCTCCGGCGAGGGAGCCATGCGGCCTTCGCCCGAGGTCGTCGAGGATCTCCTGGCAGAAGCCGACTCCCAGCGCCGGGCTCTCGGCGGGAGGTTCCGCGACGAGATCGTCGAGGCCCTCTACGCCGAGGCCGGGGGGATCGCCTCACGGACGGTGAGACGGGAAGGGGAGGTCGGGAGGCGCGACCTCGATGCACTGGTCGACCGCGTCGTCACATCGCGGGTCCTCGGGCTCGCGATCATGCTGCTCGGGCTGGCCGCGGTGTTCTGGATCACGATCGTCGGCGCCAACTACCCGTCGCAGGCGATTGCCACGGCGCTCTTCTGGATCGAGGATGCGGCGGCGTCGGCCTTCGAGGCGATCGGGTTTCCGGACTGGCTCACGGGCTTCCTCTGGCACGGGGTGTGGCGCGGGCTCGCGTGGGTCGTGTCGGTGATGCTCCCGCCGATGGCGATCTTCTTCCCGCTCTTCACCCTCCTCGAGAACCTCGGCTACCTGCCGCGCGTCGCCTTCAACATGGACTGGCTCTTTCGCCGGGTCGGAGCACACGGTAAGCAGGCGCTGACGATGAGCATGGGCTTCGGCTGCAACGCCGCCGGTGTCGTCGCCTGCCGGGTGATCGACTCGCCGCGGGAGCGGCTGATCGCGATCCTGACCAACAACTTCGTCCCCTGCAACGGCCGCTTTCCGACCCTGATCATGCTGGCGACCGTCTTCGTCGCCGCCGAGTTCTCGGCCGGCTACGCCTCGCTCGCAGCGGCGACGGCCGTGATGGGCGCGGTCCTGCTCGGAATCCTCGTCACCGTCCTCGTCTCGTGGGCGCTCTCCCGGACCGTCCTCGCGGGAGAGGCGTCGAGCTTCACGCTCGAGCTGCCTCCCTACCGGCGCCCGAACGTCAGGCAAATCCTCTACATGTCGCTCATCGATCGGACCCTGTTCGTCCTCCGGCGGGCGATGATCATGGCGGCGCCCGCCGGCGGCCTGATCTGGATCCTCAACAACGTCGAGGTCGGCGGCCAGAGCCTCGCGCAGCAGATCGCATCCGCTCTCGAGCCGCTCGGCGCCGCGCTCGGCATGGACGGCGTGATCCTCCTCGCCTACATCGTGGCCATCCCGGCGAACGAGATCGTCGTCCCGACCATGCTCATGACGTACACCGGCGCCGGGATGCTCGTGGAGATCGACAGCCTCGACCAGCTGCACGACCTCCTCGTCGTCGACAACGGCTGGACGCTGCTCACGGGTATCTGCGTGATGGTGTTCTGCGTGCTCCACAACCCTTGCTCGACGACGATCTGGACGATGTGGCGAGAGACGCTCAGCCGCAAGTGGACGGCCGTCGGTGCGCTGATGCCGCTCGCGATCGGCATCGCGGCCACGTTCGCGATCGCCCAGATCGCGCGGCTTGCCGGCGCCTGACGCCCCTCACGGCGCCGACTACGGGAGTCCGGCCGCGTGTGCGGCATCGGCTGCGGCAAGCAGCACGCGCCGGTGGTCGAACCAGAGATCGGCGACGACGCGCATCGCCGCGCAGCTCGCCTCGGCCGGCTCGGCCGGCCGCCCCTCCAGCTCCTCGACGTCGGTTGCGAGATTCCCGCGGCGGCCGGAGGACCAGATGGCGGTCACGACCCCGTTCACCGTTACCGAGAAGATCAGCGTGCGTGCGTGCCCGGGGGTCAGGAACTTCCAGAGCGACCTCCTCTGCAAGCCCTGGTACTTCGAATCCACGACCGGTCTGAACGTGTCGAACAACACGGCGATCACCGTCGCCCCGGTGGACGAGCGGATCGTTCAGACGGAGGAGTGCTTCGAGGTCGCCGACGGTCGAGAGGACGGCGGGCGCGGCCCGCGGAGCACTCAGAGCACGAGCTCCTGGAAGGCCATCATCCCGGCGAAGGCGAGGATTCCCGAGACCGCCACGGCGCGGTTGCCCGCGGCCGCGAGGGCCTCCGGCCGGAGCTCGGAGACGACCATCCAGACCATCGCGCCCGCGGCGAAGCCGAGGCCGGCGGGGAGGAGGGGCGTGAACGCCTCGACGAAGACGAACGCCGGCACCGCCATCAGCGGCTGAGGAAGGCTCGAGAAGATGCTCCAGCCGGCCGCGGTCAGCACCCGGACTCCCCGCGGGACGAGCACGAGGCTGATGGCCAGGCCCTCGGGAATGTTGTGGACGGCGATCGCGACGGTGATGAGGATGCCCAGCTCCTCGCCGCCGCCGTAGGAGACACCGACCCCCACGCCCTCGGTGAACGAATGCGCCGTCATCACCGCGACGATCACGATCGCCTTGCGTGCGTCGGCACCCCGGAGCGCCCCGACCTCGAAGTGCTCGCGGTCGTGGAGCAGCCGGCGGACGACGACGATGAAGACGACGCCAGCGAGCGCGCCCGCTGCCGTCTTCCAGCCGCTGTAGGCCGCTCCCTCCCTGGCCAGCTGAACGCTCGCGGCGAGCATGATCCCCGCGGCGATCGCGTTCGAGACGCCGAGCCAGAAGAGGCTCATCGTCCGTACGAAGACGAACGGCAGCGCCCCGAGGCCGGTGGCGAGCGCCGTCAGCAGAGCAGCGAGGAAGACGAGCCAGACGGGCGTGCCCACGACGGCACGAGCCTACCGGCGCGGCGCCGGCTACTCCCAGCGGAACAGCTGAACGGCGTCTGGAGCCGCGAGCCGGTGTGGCGATGCCCCTACAGGCACTCGACGGTCGTCGTCTTGCCGGCGCCGTTCGGGCCGATCAGGCCGGAGAACGGCCCCGCCGGCGACTTCGAGCGAGACGTCGTTCGACGGCGACGAGCTCGCCGAAGCGCTTGCGCAGGTGCTCGCGGACCCGTGCGTTCGGTGTTCAGCTGTGCACGCCTTCTCTACGCGCGAGTCCACGTGCCACAACGCTGCGAATGAAAGCCCCTGTCGGATCTCTCGATCGTGACGATCGCCCGCCCCCCGAGGTGATTGGCGATGATCGCGTCGAGCTCGCCCGTGAAGCTGCGGAGCCGTGCCCAGTAGCAGTTCTTCCCTTTGCTGCTGCGGTAGGTTCCTGGCTTGATATCCGTCCCGACAATGAACGTTCCTTCGCCGAAGCGCGTCTTGCTGCTCGTTATCCGAGCGAGGTTCCTGGTCCAGTTGCCGCACCGTTGCGTTTCGAAGCCTCGATCCGCTCTCAGGATGGTGACGACCGCGGGACCGTCAGCGAACGAGTTCGCCTTGATGGCATCGAGCTGACCGGAGAAGTTCTTCAGACGGGCCCAGTAGCAGCCATCGCCGCCCCGGGTGCGGTACGTGCCAGGCCGGATGTCTTGCGGAACCCGATAGGTGCCGTCGCCGAAGGCGATCTGCGCCAACGAAGCGCTTACCGCGACGGAACCGGCAACCACCGCCAACCCGGCCGCGATGGCAACGAACCTCCTCGCTCCTCGGTGCCGAGTTGCCATCGCTCCAATTCTCGGTGCTCAGGCACGCACGCGCAACAGCGCTGTTTGGCTCCGAAGACCACGGCCACCCCCACGTCTCGCGTTGAGCGGGACGAAGGGAGCTAGCGCGCGGCGACGGCGCGCGCCAGGTACTCGACGCAGCCGTCGAGCGTCTGCAGCTTCGGGTAGTCGGCCTCCGGGATCTCGACGCCCAGCTCCTCGTGCAAGCCGATCGCGAAGTTGAGGAAGTCCATCGAGTCGATGTCGAGCTGGTCGCGGAAGCTGACGTCCGGCCTGAGCGTCGCCGGGTCGGCCTCGGGCGCGATCCCCCCGAGGACGCGGAGCACGGTCTCCCTGATCTCGTTCTCGGTCATAGCTTCTCCGGTGCCTGGAGCAGGCGGTCGACGGCGGCGAGGAAGAGGCCCGCCCGGTGCCCGTCGACGACACGGTGGTCGGCGGCGAGGCTGGCGTGGCAGACCGGTCTGACGAAGAGCCCGCCGCTCTCCGCCCAGGGCCGCTCGACGACCTTCCCGAAGCCGACGATCGCAACCTGAGGCGGGAAGATCAGGCCGTAGACCTCCTCCACGCCCTGCTCGCCGAGGCTCGTGACGGTGATCGTCGGATCCGCCAGCTCGGAGCTCCGCAGCGAGCCGGCGCGGGCGCGCTGCACGAGGTCGCGGAACTCGGCCATCAGCTCGTCGATGCCCTTCGTGTCGGTGTCGTGCAGGGCGGGGGCGACGAGGCCACCGCCGCGGAGGGAGATCGCGACGCCCACGTGCACCGCCTCGCTCGGGACGTGCGCGCCGTCCTTCCAGAAGCCGTTCAGCTCGGGCACCTCGCGCAGCGCGAGGGCGACCGCCTTCAGCAGGAGCACGCCGTAGAGGAGGCGTGCCGTCACCGGACGGCCCGCGTTCGCCTCGGCGAGCCACGCGAGCGCGCGGCTGAGATCGATGGTCTGGCCG
>JBBILK010000040.1:0-11243 GCA_037444965.1 Actinomycetota bacterium
GCGGCTCGGAGGCTTGTCTTGCATTGGTGATTCCTGATTTTTGCTTGGGAACCACTAGGTGGCAGTCCACGCAGCGGCGACGGGAGACCCCGCGACGTCCTCCCACGCGCCGATTGTTGCGGAGTTCGGCCGGGAGGCGCCAGCCACCTAGCGGCATGCTGGCTGACGCGTCGTCAAGCGTTGCCCGCGTCAAGCAGCGTCAGGAGGTCGGCAATGAGGAAGGCGACGCAGCTCGCGAGCCCCGGGTAGTCCGGCGGGCTCGCGCCGGCCTTCGTGCTGACGGTGGAGAACGACCCGCTGCGGGATGAGGGGGAGGCGTACGCGCGGCGGCTCGAGGCGAGCGGCGTGCCCGTGACGCTGAGCCGCTACCCCGGCGTCGTCCACGGCTTCATCCGCATGCCCGGCGTGATCGCGCGCGGGAACGCCGCCCTGGACGAGTGCGCGGTTGCGTTGCGGTCGGCGTTCGCGGGTTCCGGCTGATCAGTCGAGCAGCTCGTACGCCGGGATGGTGAGGAACTCGGGGAAGTCGGGGTCGAGCGCGACGCGCTCGAAGAGCTCGCGCGCCTCGGCGAAGCGGCCGCCCTCGTAGGCTTCGGCGCCGACGAGCTCGCGGATCTGCTCGAGCTCCTCGTCGACCACGCGGTGCACCTGCCGGCGGGTGAAGCGCCCGTGGCGGACCCACTGCCAGACCTGGCTGCGGCTGATCTCGGCGGTGGCGGCGTCCTCCATCAGGTTGTAGATCGCCGCCGCGCCGGTGCCGCGAAGCCAGGACTCGAGGTAGAGGATGCCGACGTTGACGTTCGTGCGCAGCCCGGCCTCGGTCACCTCGCCGGGCGTGGCGGCGACGTTCAGGAGATCGGCGGCGGAGACCGAGACGTCCCCGCGCAGGCGCTCCAGCTGGTTCTCCCGCTCCGCGAGGATCTCGTCGAAGACCGCCGTCGCCGTCGGGACGAGGTCCGGGTGGGCGACCCACGTGCCGTCGAAGCCGTCGCTCGCCTCGCGCACCTTGTCCTCGGTGACCCGCGCGAGCGCGACCTCGTTCACCGCCGGATCCCTGCGGGAGGGGATGAAGGCGGCCATGCCGCCGATCGCGTGCGCGCCCCGCCGGTGGCAGGTCGAGACGAGCAGCTCCGTGTAGGCGCGCATGAAGGGGACGGTCATCGTCACCTGGGCGCGGTCGGGGAGCAGGAAGTCCTCGCGGTCGCGGAACTTCTTGATCACGCTGAAGATGTAGTCCCAGCGGCCGGCATTCAGGCCGCCCGAGTGCTCCCTGAGCTCGTAGAGGATCTCCTCCATCTCGAACGCCGCCAGGATCGTCTCGATCAGCACGGTCGCCCTGATCGACCCGCGCGGGAGCCCGAGCGCGTCCTGGGCGAAGCAGAAGACGTCGTTCCACAATCTCGCCTCGAGGTGCGACTCGAGCTTCGGCACGTAGAGCCAGGGGCCTTTGCCGCGCTCGAGCAGCTCGGCGCCGTTCCAGAACAGGTACAGGCCGAAGTCGAAGAGCGAGGCCGACACCGGCTTGCCGCCGTACGTGACGTGCTTCTCGACGAGATGCCAGCCGCGCGGGCGGACGAGCAGCTCCGCCGTCTCCTCGTTCAGGCGGTAGCGCTTCTCGGGCGTGTCGAGCGAGATCGTGCCCCGGATGGCGTCGAGGCAGTTCGCCTGGCCGTCGACGACGTTCGCCCAGGTGGGCGAGTTCGCGTCCTCGAAGTCGGCCATGAACACGCGGGCGCCGGAGTTGAGCGCGTTGATCATCATCTTCCGTTCGACCGGGCCGGTGATCTCGCAGCGCCGGTCGCGCAACCCGGGCGGCGCCGGCGCGACCCGCCAGTCGCCCTCCCGCACCGCTTGCGTGCCGGGCAGGAAATCCGGTAGCTCCCCGGCTGCGATCCGCAACTGCCGCTCCGCCCGGGCGGCCAGCAGCTCCTCGCGGCGCGCCCCGAACTCCCGCTCGAGCGACGCGACGAAGTCGAGCGCCCCGGGGGTGAGCACCTCCCGTGCTCGCCCCTCGACGGGCGCGGTGACGCCGATCGTCGCGGCGGTCATGCGGTGATCCTACGAGAGCCGGCGACTACGGGAGCGGGGAGTCGCTGCGCGAGGGTAGCCGGGTGCGGAGCGCCTCGTCGAGGCTGGCCGGCGCCTGCACCGGGAACGCGCGTCCGGCGACGGTCAGCTCGACGGCTGGGCGGCCGCGATCGGCCAGCCACGCCTCGACGGCGGCGGTCACCTCGGCGACGAGGCGCTCCGTCTCCTCGTGCGCCTCGTGGAGCTCCACGAAGCGCTCTCCGTCCACCACGACGGGTCTGCCGACGAGCCCGCGCACGGCGAGCGCCCCCACCAGATCGTCCGCCTCGGCCGCATCGAGGGTCCCGATGCGAATCGGCGCTGCCACCGCTCCTTCCCGCTCGTGGCCCCGGTCGTGACGGGGTCGGAGGGTCGCCGCAACGCCCTCCGGCCCTGTCGGCCCTAACCTATCCGGGCGCGGTTCCGAGCGCAACTCCCGGGGCTTATGATCTCGCTCGCCCGCCACCGCAAGGAGCTGCCATGGCCGAGTTCCAGCTGAGGACGATGGAAGAGCGCGACCGCTGGGAGGTCGCGGAGCTGATCTGCGCCTCGATGAACACGTGGGACATCCTCCACGGGATGGCGCCCGGGCGCTTCACGGGCGGCCCGCCTCAGACCGACGTCTTCTACCAGGTCTACGAGCGGCTCGACCCGGGCTTCTGCCTGGTCGCGGAGGCGGGTAGCGGCCGGCTCGCGGGCTCCTGCTACTACCGAGAGCGCGAGACGCACGTCGCGCTCGGGATCATGAACGTCCACCCGAACCACTTCGGGCAGGGCGTGGCGAAGGAGCTGCTGCGGTCGATCACCGACTTCACCGACGAGCGGAAGAAGCCGCTCCGTCTCGTCTCGAGCGTCATGAACCTCGAGTCGTTCTCGCTCTACACCCGCGCGGGGTTCGTGCCGGGGCGCGTGTACCAGGATCTCGTCGTCCAGGTGCCCGAGGGCGGGTTCCGGGAGCAGCTTCCCGGTGCGGAGCGTGTCCGGCCCGCGGGCCCCGACGACGCAGCCGCGATGGCCGAGCTCGAGCTCGAGGTCTCCGGGATCACGAGAGGGAAGGACTACCCGTTCTACCTCGAGAACGCGGGCGGTCTCTGGTACACGTCGGTGATCGAGGGCAGGAGCGGTGGCCTCGACGGGTACCTCGTCTCGATCGGCCATCCGCTCTTCAACGAGATCGGGCCGGGCGTCGCGCGGACCGAGGAGGCGGGCGCCGCGCTTCTCCTCGACCACCTGAACCACTACCCGGGCGGGATGCCGCTCCTGCTCCTGCCGGTCGAGTGCGGGTCGCTCGTCCGCCTCGCCTACCGGCTCGGCGGCCGCAACTGCGAGATGCACGCGGCGCAGTGCCGCGGGGAGGCGCAGCCGTTCCGCGGCGTCACCTTCCCGACGTTCATGCCCGAGACGGGTTGACCACGCTCGTCACCGGCGCGACCGGCTTCCTCGGCCGTCACCTGGTGCCGCTCCTGCTCGAGCGGGGAGATTCCGTGCGGGCGCTCGTCAGGCCGCAGACCGACGCCGGCTTCCTGCGCGACCTGGGCGTCGAGATCGCGGCTGGCGACGTGCTCGACGCGGAACCGGTCCGGCGGGCGGCGGACGGCTGCAGCCTCGTTCTCCACCTCGCCGGGATCGTCAGCCACCGCAAGCGCGACCGGGCACGGGTGCTCGCCGCGAACGTCCAGAGCGTGCGAACGGTGCTCGATGGCGCCGATCCCGCCGCGCGCATCGTGCACGTCTCGAGCATCGCGGCGATCGGGCCGGCCCCGGGGCCCGACAGCCCGGCGGACGAGAGCCAGCCGTTCCCGGAGCGGGCCGAGGGCTACGTCTACGCGGCGACGAAGCGCGCGGGCGAGCTGGTGGCGCTCGAGGCGGCCGCCGCGGGACGAGACGTCGTCGTGGGGAACCCCGGCTTCTTCCTGGGGCCGGGGGACGTGTACCGGACGAACACCTGGCCGGTGCAGCGATACCTGCAGGGAACGTTGCGTGTGCACGTGCCCGGGGGTCTGTCCCACGTGGACGTGCGCGACGTGGCGGCGGGGCTGGTCGCGCTGGCCGAGCGCGGCCGGGCGGGCGAGCGGACGATCCTGACGAGCCGCGAGGGGAACCTGAGCCACGAGGAGTTCTTCCGCCGGGTCGGGGAGGTGACGGGGGTACGTCGGCGGATGGTCGGCCTCTCGCCCCGGACGGCGCTGCTCGCCGCGCGGCTCGTCCCCTGGCCGGTGCACCCGGACGAGGTGGAGGCGGCCGCGAACTGGTGGTTCATGAACCCGGGCAAGGCGGAGCGGGAGCTCGGCTTCCGCACGAGACCGATCGACGAGTCGATCGCCGCCACGGCAGCCCAGTACCGCTGAGGCGCCAGCGGCTGAATCCCTACCCGGTCTGCTGATGCTTCCGCCGCGGAGCCGCTGCATTCGGGTCGCGTCATACTCTCCCAACTCTCCCAACGGCAACTCGCGTTGCGGGACGAGGAGGGAGGGACGATGCCGCTCTATCTCACGAGGTTCAGCTGCACGCCGGAGACCTGGGCCAGGCTGATCGGCAACCCGGAGGATCGCCGCAAGGCTGCTCAGGCCTACATCGAGTCGGTCGGTGGGAAGCTGCAGGGGTTCTGGTACGCGTTCGGCGAGCACGACGGGTACAACCTTCGGAGGCCCCCGACAACGTGTCGATGGCGGCCGTTGCGCTGGCGATCAGCAGCGGTGGCGCGCTGAGCTCGTACGAGAAGACGGTGCTGCTGACCGTCGACGAGACGATCGAGGCCCTGGGCAAGGCCCGCGAGGTCGGGTACCGGGCGCCCGGGGCGTAGCGGCTGACGCGCGGGCAGCGAAGCTCACACTTCGATGCCGTGCCGGGGCCGCATGGCCTTCGTTGCCCGCCGCCGGGCCTCCTCCTCACCGGGGTGGTGGGCGTCGGCGACGACGGTGCGGCCGCCGACGACCACCGTCCGCACCACGGCTCGAGAACACACCATGCGTCGAGGACCGTTGCGGGCGTCCGGCCGGCGAGGGCCGGGTGCTCCGGGTCGAGCTCGACGAGGTCGCAACGGAGGCCGGCCCGGATCGCGCCGGACGGCTGGGCGAGGGCTCTCGCGCCTCCGTCGCCGGCGAGCCGGAAGAGCGTCTCGCCGACGCTCGACTCGCCCACGACGAGCAGGGTCTCCCGGCGATGCGAGTGGAGGCGCTGCCCGTACTCGAGGATCCGCAGCTCGCCCGGCAGGTCGATCAGATGGTTGGCGTCGGTGCCCATGCCGAACCGGCCGCCCTCGTGGCGGTAGGGCGCAAGGGGGAACGGTCCGTCGCCGAGGTTGGCCTCGGTCAGGGGGCAGAGCCCGGCGACGGCGCCGCTCGCGGCGAGGCCACGCCGCTCGGAGTCCGTCATGTGCGTCGCGTGGGCGAGGCATCAGCGGGCGTCGACGCCCGTGTTCGCGAGCAGCCATTCGACGGGGCGGGCGCCGAGCCCCTCCTCGACCTCCTCGATCTCCTCCGTCCGCTCGGCCGCGTGGATGTGCACGGGACCGGCGGGGCGGGCTTCGAGGAGCGCCCTGAGTTCGGCCGCACCCAAAGCGCGGAGGCTGTGCGGGGCCGCGCCGACACGCAGGAGCGGCTCGCGCTCGGCTCGGCGGTCGAGCGAGGCGAGCAGGCCGACGTACTCGTCGAGGGTGGTCGTGAAGCGGCGCTGCCCGGCGTCGGGAGGGCGGCCGATTCCTCCCGACGTGTAGAACGCCGGGAGCAGCGTGAGCGCGATCCCCGCGGCCCTCGCGGCGGCGATGATCCGCCCGCTCAGCTCGGCCGGGTCCTCGCAGCGGGCGCCGGTCGGGTCGTGGTGCAGGTAGTGGAACTCGCCGACGCTGGTGTAGCCGCGCGTGAGCATCTCGATGTACGCGAGAGTCGCGCAGGCCTCGAGGTCGGCCGGCTCGAGCTGCGTGCCGGCCGGAGCGCCGGCGCGCAGGTACCGCTCGGCGACCTCACCGAGGGCGAGGAAGCTGCGCTCGGCCTGGCTGCGCGGCCGCACCGCCCGTGCTGGCGGCCGCGCCGGGCCGCCGTAGTGCTCGTCTTGGAGCGAGACCTCGCCCGGTGCGACCAGCTGGTAGCGGGCGACCTCGCGGCCAGTCGTCGCGCTCCCTGCCGCGAGGGCGCTTCGACCCGGTGCGAGCACGTGGTCGACCGACGTGTGCGTGCCCCTGTCGCGCCTGGCCGAGTGCCTGCTGGCCGCGCAGCGGGATATCGTCGAGTCCGGGTTGCTCGCCCCGATCGCGGGCCACGCTGGCGACGGCAACTTCCATCTGGCGCTCGTGATCGACCCGAGCGGCGGCGAGGAGATGGCGCGGGCTGCGGCGCTGAACGACCGGCTGGTCCGGCGCGCGCTCGACGCGGGAGGCATCTGCACCGGTGAGCACGGCATCGGCCTCGGCAAGTCGCGTCACCTGGCCGAGGAGGCCGGCGCAGACCTCGCCGTCATGTGCGCAGTCAAGCAGGCGCTCGACCCGCAGGGAATCCTCAACCCCGGCAAGGTCTTCGTCGACTGAGCCGACAGCGCGGATTAGGTCGGGCACGCCGAACAGCTTCGGGGGCTGTGGACATATAGAGGCTGTGGACATATAGAGGAAGATGGCAGCGGAGCGATCCGTGAGAACCGTACGGACGGTAGTCCTTCTCAGCGATAGTGCGATCTGCCGCGAGGCGCTGACATCCGCGCTCGGTCATCTTTCGTGGTTGAGCGTCGTGCCAGCGGGGTCCGCCGCCGAGGCTGCCGAGCGACTTCGCCAGGCGACGCCCGATGCACTACTGCTGCAGCTGGGACTCGTTGTCGGGACCGCCGTCGGGCGCATGCTGTTAGGGCTGAACACGCGTCTTCGAATAATCGCGCTCGACACCAGCGAGGATCAGCACGAGCTGATCGCATGGCGCGATGCTGGCATAGCTCTCTGCCTGCCGAGAGGGAGCTCATTAGACGATGTCGTCCGTGCCATAGGCACTCTCTGTTCGACACCGGGCGACGGGACGGGGCCGGACGACGTTGAGTCGGCCACGGCTACGGCCGAGTGGGTGCCCAGCGACTCATTCGAAGGCCAGGAGACGCTTTCCTTCTGCGCGCTGGGGCTCACGCGTCGGCAGTCCGAGGTGTTTGCGCTGTTGCAGCGCGGCCTTTCGAACAAGCAGATCGCGCAGGCGTTGTCGATCGAGACGGCGACCGTCAAGAATCACGTGCACAGCATCCTCAAGAGGTTGGGGCTGCAGAGCCGTCTCGAGGTGATTGCCGCTGCGCAGCAGCAAAGCGCCACGGCTAGAGGGCTCGCCTACGCGAGGTCGACCGCTCTCGCCGATTCGTTGAGCGGCCTCCGCGCGGTCGCTGCGAGATGATGTGGTGAATGAGCACTACAGCATCCCGAGAATCGCGAGCGCGATGATGTCGAACGGTTCGGACAGGACGCTCTGGGAGGCCGTGCGGAACGGGGACGAGGAAGCGTTCGGCAAGATCTTCGATCGCCACGCCAACCGCATCTTCTCCTATTGCTTCCAGCGTACGGCCGACCGCGACACTGCCCAAGACCTCACCTCGATCGTCTTTCTCGAAGCGTGGAGGCGCCGGCGCGATGCCGTCTTCGCTGGCGACTTGGTCCTCGCGTGGCTCTACGGAATCGCATTAAACGTCTTGCGCAACCAGCGCCGCAGCCAACGTCGGTATCAGTCAGCGCTCGCGCGGCTGCCCCGAGGAGAGGTTCAACCGGACTTCACGGAGGAGGCGGTCGCGCGCGTTGCTGCCGAGGAGACAATGAGGCTGATCGCCGGCTTGGTCCAGGTGATTCCCGAACGCGAGCGAGAATGCCTAGTCCTCTGCACGTGGCAGGGACTGACGAGCAGCGAAGCGGCGGTCGCGCTCGGTGTTCCTCCAGAAACCGTTCGTTCGAGGCTCCACAGGGCGCACGAGCGACTTCGCAAACAGCTCGCAGGCGCCGCGAGCAATGATGGCGAGCTGGCTGCCGGAGAGGGAGCCACGACATGAACGACAAGTTCTTCTCTCCGCCCGACCTGGAACTTTCGCCAAGCGAGCATGCCGCTCGCCGCGGGCATCTCCTTCGCGAGATCCGCCGCGCCGCATATCGCTCGGGTGGCGGCAAGAACGTGCTCCGCTGGAGGCGTCGACGGCTGACGCTTGTCGCCGCCGCCGTTCTGGCAATGGCGGTCACGGCGTCGGCGATCGGCGTAGGCGTCTCAGCCATTCTTGAGGCTCGAGCCCTGCACCGGCAGATCGCCGAGCGACCGCTCGGTCAACCCGTCCAGGTCGCGTCGGGTGCCGGGTGGTCACTCGTTGCCTGGCAAAGCAACGAAGGACTCTGCCTAGATCTCGTCGTCCCCGGAAACGGCGCGACCGCCTGCGGCATCCCGGTGGTTGGAGCCGCGACTCCGGCGAACTCCTACGCGGCGACGAGTCCGCAGCACGAAGTCGGATACGTGCTCGCCTCGGGCCAGAGCGGACAGCACGACCTCGCGGTCGGTGGTGTCGCTTCGGCTGACGTCAGAAGAGTCATGCTGACACTAAGCGACGGTCAGCAGATCGAGGCGGAAGTCTTCGATGCACCGAGTGGCTTTCCCGGGTCCGTCCATTTCTTCTTCGCCGACGTTCCAACGAGTGCGCCACCTGGCGGTTCCACCGAGTCGCCGCTTCGTTCGATCGACGCGTATGACGAGTCAGGCCGCCTGCTCGAGCACTTTGGGATCAACGAGTGATGACCGCGCGAAGTCGGTCGGGCATAGATCATCGCATAGACCTCAGTTAGATCCGTAGATCCATTTACTTCTCGTCACGGCCTTCCTACAGTTCCGCAGCTGCGGCACTTCGTCAACAAAAAGGAGGCCACAGCAATGCGAGGGGGTTTCTTGGCGGCTGTCTCAGCCGCGATTCTCGCGGCTGCCGTCTTCATCGGGGTTTCGCAAGCCACATCCGCGCCAGGCTCTGACTCCGTCGACTTCCCGCCAAACCTGCCGGTTAGTGCGTTGCCGGTGGTTGCGCTGTCGGCAGAGCAGCAGACGCAGTTCAACAACCTGCTCACAGCCGATACGTCGGCGCAGTTCGGAATCACGAGCGACTCATATGCGCACGCCCGCCTGCTCACGACGACATCGGCAGGGCCGCTGTACGCGATCCCGGGGACGAATGGGCAGTGCCTCGTCCTCTGGCCGGCGGCGTCGTGCGGGGACATCGGTCTTGGAGAGGCGAGCGTCGCGTTGTACATCCCGAATCCAGCCGGCGACTACCTCGTCGGTGGCGGTATCCTCGCCTCGAGTAGCGCCAGCGCATCGGTCGTGGGCAACGACGGATCGAGGACAGGAGCCACGCCCATCCCGGGCGGCTTCACGATCAGCGAGTCCCAAGCAGTGGTGCCAGGACCCAACGTCACGACCGAAGTCGACTGATGCAACTCCGCATCCTTGACGGGAGGTACAACGTGAAACGGACACTGATGCTGTTCGTCGTCGTCTCGGTTGTGGCCGCGATGCTCGGTGTCGTTACCGGCGGAACGCGTCCCGCTGCTCGTTCGGCGTTCGCAGCGAACCACTGCACACGCTACGCGCCGATCATCAGCCAGGACTTCAACTGCACCCTGAAGGGGACGATGTACAATTCTTCGAGCGGCATCTACCAGACACCTTCGACGGCTCTCCGCGACCTGAATACGATCTCGCTCAACTCGAGCCGGAACTGGTATCTCGCCTATTACGGTGGGAACTACTCATCGGCGAGTGGAACGGGAATCGTTGGCCACATCTACAGCTCGGCCGGCTATGCGGCCGCCGCATGCTGGTTCATCGGCTCGACGGTCACCGGCTACTGCATGACGAACTGGCACAACTAGTCACGAGTCGGCGTTGATCTCTCCGAACGACCTCTCTCCTCGCCACGGTTGGACGCCGGGGAGAGAGGTCGGCCGGAGCCGCTCGCGAAAGACTCGTTCAGCCGCGAAGCTCGGGACGGCGCGATTCGGCCTCACCGTCAGCGCGGTGGTCGTGGTGGCGATCGCGCTCGTCTCCCACTCCTTTCTGCTAGCTACCTTCACGATCGCAGGCTCTTCAATGGAGCCGACGCTGCGCTGTGGCGGGTCGCCGGGGTGCAGCCGGCTTACCTCCCAGCACCTGCTCGTCAGCGCTCTACCCTTCGTCTTCTCCGCGCCAAGGCGCGGCGACATCGTCCTCGTTCACTTAGCAAAACCTTCCTGTGATGGGCAGTCCACGATGGTGAAGCGCATCGTTGGCACACCTGGGGAGATCGTCGCCGCGCACCGCGGCACCGTCACGATTGACGGGGCACCGCTCGCCGAGCCATACGTCCAGACGAGTGAGCATGGCATCGGCAGCTTTCCACCCGTCGCGCTGGGCCCGGACCAGTACTTCGTGATGGGCGACAACCGCGTCATGTCGTGCGACAGTCGACACTTCGGCGCGATCCCGCGCTCCGCGATTCGCGGGAAGGTGATCCTCGTCACGAACAAGCCCCTTCCTCTGCTATCGTGATCCAACGCTCATCGCGCACAGCGCCAGCGCTACTGCTCTCTGCGGCTATCGCCGCAATCCTGCTCCTTCTTCTCCCTGTTGCGTGCGGCGGAGCACGTCGCTCAACGCCGACAGAACCCACCTCGCGAACCGTTCCTCTGGTCGTTGGGCTTTCGGCTCGGGAGGCAACAAGACGACTCGAGGGTGACGGCTTCCGCGTCCGCCGCGTTGAGCGAGGCACTGCACCAGGCGCAGCGGCGCGCGTTGTCCGTCAGTCGCCGACCGCCGGGTCTTCGGCACGCCAGCATGCAACGGTGACGATCGAGCTGGCGCCGCGGTAGCCCTTTCGCGCGAGCGAGCCGGCGCATCCGCCGCAGCTTCAGCCGCTTCAGTCCCTGCTCGAGATCCGGAGCCAGCGGCGCAGGCGTGTGCGCGCTCACTGGAGCCCCTCCAGCGCGTAGGCGGCAAGCGGCCGCTGCTCGACCTGGGGGGGGCAGCGCGAGCGTGAGCGGCTGACCGGCCGGCTGCGGCGGCGGGAGGCTCTGTCCCGCCTCGAGGATCGCGCGCACGTCGGCGGCGCGGAAGCGGTGCAAGGCAAGCGCCCGCTCGAGCGCAGCGACGAGCGCCTCGCGGTCCTAGGCTGGACAGTCACCGAGATGTGCCGACAGTCTCGGCTCATCTCGCGTTCAC
>JBBILK010000041.1:0-3345 GCA_037444965.1 Actinomycetota bacterium
ATCATCAGGGCCGAGAACCAACAGGGTCAGAGCGGGGCGGGACCCGCGTCCCTCATGCGAGCGGTTGCTCGAAAGCAGGCGCTCCAACGTGTCGCGCGGGGACCCGTGGACGAGGACTTGGGGCCTTCGCTCCGGAAGGGCGCAGGTCCCGGGGGGGAGCGGGGGCCGGTGGCGCAAACCTTCCCGCCGTCGGAACGACGGGGGGACCGGCAGCCGCGCGCTCCATGCCGCTCGGAATTTCGAATCGCTCGCTGTCGTTTCCACGGTGTTCATCGATCGCCTCTCGCGGAGTGAGTGGCACGAAGGGTGCGAGCGTTACAAGGATGGCCGGAGCGCTTCTCAAGCGAGGAAGGATTACCTCGCCCGCACGGTCAGCTCGATGTCCTGGCGCCGGTAGAGACACGTCCCGTCGACGTCTTCGCAGACGTAGTAGAGAGCGTAGGCCGGAATCGTCCTCGAGCCGGTAAAGTCCGGCGGAGTCTGGATCTCGAGCTCGACGTCGATGCCGCAAAAGCCGCAGTGCAGAAGATCGGCGACGCCCTCGGCCTCGACGTCCACCGGGCCGCGGAAGGCATCCTCGACATCGTCAACGAGAACATGGCCGGGGCGCTGCGGCTCGTCTCGGTGCAGCGCGGCTACGACCCGCGGGACTTCGCGCTCGTCGCGTTCGGCGGAGCGGGTCCGATGCACGCGAACGCCGTCGCGAAGGTGATGGGCTCCTTCCCGGTGATCGTCCCGCCCGCGCCGGGGCTGCTCTGCGCGACCGGCGACCTCGTCGCCGACTTCCGCGACGAGTTCGCCCGGACGTTCATCCGCACGATCGACTCGGTCACCGGTGACGAGCTGAAGGAGATCCTCGAGGAGCTCGGCCGGGAGGCTCGGGACTGGCTCGCGCGCGAGGGAATCCCGGCTGACCGCCAGGCGCTCTCGTACAACGTCGACATGCGCTACTACCGGCAGGGCTACGAGATCCCGGTCGAGATCGACCCGGCCCTGCTCGCGGGCAACGGCACGGCGATGCTCGCCGAGCGCTTCGACCGGCTCCACGAGCAGTACTACCGCTTCAAGATGGAAGGGACCGCGTGCGAGATCGTCAACCTGCGCGCGATCGGCTACGGCCGCATGCCGACCCCCCAGCTCGCCGAGGGCGAGCTCGGCGCGGGAACCGACGCCGGGCACGCCGTCATCGAGGAGCACGAGGTGTACTTCCAGGGCGGGTGGCTGCCGACGCGGATCTACGACCGCTCGAGGCTCGAGCCCGGAAACCGGATCGAGGGCCCCGCGATCGTGACCGAGTTCGACTCGACCACGGTCGTGCTCGCCGGCTTCGCGGCCGAGGTCGACACCCACTTCAACCTGATCATCAACCCCGCGAACGGCTAGGAGACGAGATGGACGGCGTCAGAGTCGCAGCGATCCCCGACATCGAGGTCGACCCCGTCACGCTCGACATCATCGAGGGGGCGCTCAAGAGCACGCGCTTCGAGATGGACGCAACGCTGTTCCGGACGGCGATGAGCCCGGTCATCCGCGAGCAGCACGACGAGTTCCCGATGATCACCGACCCGAACGGCCGCATGGTCGTCGGGCAGTTCGGCTCGTACATCTCGGAGATGCTCGAGACGTTCCGCGAGCCGATCCGCGAGGGCGACGTGATCATGACGAGCGACCCGTACAAGTGCGGCGGGGCGATCTCGCACCTGAACGACTGGCTCGTCTGCCTGCCGATCTTCTGGGAGGGCGAGCTGATCGGCTGGGCGAGCATGTTCGGCCACCAGATGGACGCGGGCGGCCCGCTGCCCGGCTCGCTGCCGACCGGGGCGAAGACGATCTTCGGCGAGGGCGTTCGCGTCCCGCCGGTGAAGCTGTTCCGCGAGGGCGAGGTCAACCAGGACGTGCTCGACCTGATCCTCAACAACGTCCGCATGCCCGAGATGAACCGGGCCGACCTGATGGGGATCGTCGCCGGCTGCCGGACGGCGGAGAAGCGCGTCCACGAGCTCTGCGCCCGCTTCGGCAAGGAGACCTACCTCGCCGCGTGCCAGGCGCTCCTCGACCGGACGTACAACGCGATGGCGAAGCTGATCCTCGGCGCGATCCCCGAGGAGCCGCAGTCGTTCGAGGACTGGATCGACGACGACGGGCTCGGCCACGGCCCGTACAAGATGAAGCTGACGATCTGGCGGGAGGGCGAGCACGCCTACTTCGACTGGTCGGGCACCGACCCGCAGGCGATGGGCCCGGTGAACTTCTACCTCTCCGAGGCGATGTTCAAGATGTTCATCGGGGTCTACCTGATCATGGTCTTCGACCCCCAGATCCTCTTCAACGACGGCTTCTACCCGCTGCTCCACATCGTCATCCCGGACGGGTCGCTCCTGCACCCGAAGTTCCCGTCGGCGCTCGGTTGCCGCACGCACGCGCTGACGCGCCTGTTCGACGTGCTCGGCGGCGCGCTCGCGCGCAAGAGCCCCGAGCACACGACCGCGGCCGGCTACGGCACGAGCCCCTACATGCTCTACTCGGGCTGGGACGGGAAGGGCGACTTCTTCTACCTGATGGAGATCTCGTACGGCGGCATCCCAGGGCGGCCGATCGGCGACGGGATGGACGGGCACTCGTGGTGGCCGCTGTTCCAGAACATCCCGACCGAGTACCTCGAGGCCTACTACCCGGTGCGGATCGACGGCTACACGACCGTCGAGGACTCGGGCGGCGCCGGCTTCCACCGCGGCGGCAACGGGATCGAGAAGCGCTACGTCTACCTCGAGCCGGGGATCGTCTCGATCCACGACGACCGCTGGCTCACCTACCCGTGGGGGATCCTGGGCGGGAAGCCGGGCATGCGCTCCGAGAAGCTCCTGATCCGAACCGACGGCTCGCAGGAGCGGCTGCCCTCGAAGTGCGACGAGGTCGCGGTCGGGCCTGGCGACATGCTCGTCTACCGGACCGCGGGCGGCGGCGGCTGGAAGGACCCGCTCGACCGGCCGGCCGAGAAGGTCGAGGCCGACGTGGCGAAGGGGCTCGTGTCGAGGGAGAAGGCGGAGCGCGACTACGGCGTCGTCGTCGGCGACGCGGCGGCGACGGAGGCGCTCCGCGCGAGGCTCCGCGACGAGCGGGGCGAGGTCAAGGACTTCGACTTCGGCCCCGGGCTCGACGACATCCTCGAGAGCGCCGAGACGGAGACCGGCCTCGCGGCCCCCGTGCAGCCGGAGCCGCTCCCCTGGGCGCCGATGGAGTCCGGGGAGGAGGCGCTCAGGCGGGTGCGGGAGTTCGGCGACCGGCAGTCCACAGGAACCGAATGAGGCACGAGGGCTTCGGCGGACGGGCGGGCTTCGGCGAGCG
>JBBILK010000041.1:3445-5339 GCA_037444965.1 Actinomycetota bacterium
GCCGTCGACGCGCTCCAGCACGGCTACCGGGTGGTCGTCCCGCGCGAGGCGGTCGGCGACCGCAACCCTGCCGCCCACGAGGCGAACCTCTACGACCTGGACACGAAGTACGCCGACGTCGTCTCTCTCGAAGAGACGCTGGCGTACCTGGCGGAAGTGGGGGCGCTGCATGCTCGTTCGTGACCGCGGCGACTTCTGGCAGCTCGTTCGCCAGCCGGACCACGCCGACCTGTCCGGGCAGTTCGCGCGGGCCTGGGGCGGGGCGGCCGTCGCGCCGCTCCGCCATCAGGAGCCGCTCGCGCTCGCGGCGACGCGCCACGACGACGGCTGGGCCGTGTTCGATCGGCGGCCCGCGTGGGACGCGGAGCGTGGGCGACCGAGGAACTTCCTCGACGTGCCCGTGCTCTCGCACCTCGCCTTCTACCGGGCGTGCATCCAGGTCGTCAGCGAGGAGGACCCCTACGCGGGGCTGATGATCTCCATGCACGGCGCGGGTATCTACAACGGGCGCTACGGCACCCAGCCAGGGCTTTCGCTCACGTTCGCGGGCGAGGAGCAGGAGGCGGTGGCCGCGTTCGTTCGGGAGCAAGAGGAGTCGCACCCCCGTCGCGCCCGAGCGCTCGGCGTCGACGACGACGAGCGCTGGGTGAACTACAAGCTCCTGCAGGTCTTCGACCGGCTCTCGCTCTCCTTCTGCCTGCGCGAGTGGGAGTCCTCGGACGCGCAGCCCGACGCGATCGAGCCCCTGCCCCTCGACTACGAGGGCACCGAGGCCGAGCTCGTGATCGAGCCGATCGGGCCCTGGCGGGCGCGCGTGGCTCCCTACCCGTTCGCCGAGAGCCCGGCCCGGTTCACGCTCGTCCGCAAGCTGCTCCTCCAGGCGCCCTTCAGGGGAAACGAGGACTTCCGCCAGGCCTACTTCGCCACGCGGGCAGAGCTCGTCGAGATCACCGTGGAGGAGGGATGACAACGAAGGAGGGCCTGATCGAGGTTCGCGGAGCGAACCTCTGGTACCGCTCGAGCGGCGACGGCGAGCCGGTCGTGCAGATCCACGGCGCGGGCTTCGGCCACTTCAACTTCGATCCCGTGACGCCGCTGCTCGCGAAGCGCTTCAGGGTCGTCGACTACGACATGCGCGGCTACGGCGCCTCCGACCGGCCGGTGCAGCGCTACGACATGGAGGTCTGGGCCGACGACCTGGCCGGCCTCATGGACGCGCTCGGGATCGACGAGGCCCACGTGCACGGCACCTCGATGGGCGGGATGATCGCGATCGTCTTCGCCGGCAAGTACCCGGAGCGGACGACCTCCGTCGTGATCAACTGCGCCGCCGCGAAGCTCGGCGTGATGGGCCGCCTCGTCTTCAAGAACTGGATCGACATCGCCCGTCTCGACCCGGATGGGCCCGGTAGCCGGATCCTCGCGGAGCTGATCACGTGGCAGGCGCTCTCGAAGACGTTCCTCGAGACCGAGGACGCGGTCGCGCTCGCCGACCACGTGCAGCAGATCCTCCGAGACTCGAACCGGATCGAGGTGTTCACGGCCGCGTGCCAGGCGATGTGCGACATGGACCTGACGCCCTGGCTCGCTCGAATCACGTCGCCCGCGCTCGTCCTGGGCGGCGACGAGGACCTGATGACGCCCTGGGACCAGGGCCCGAACGGCGTGGGACAGGAGGGGATCTATGACGGGATCACGAACGCGGAGAAGCACGTCATCCGCGGCGCGGGGCACTCGACGATCTTCGACTCGACGGAGGAGCACGCCCGCGTCGTCGCCGACTTCCTCACCCGGCACAGCCGGGCGACACGCGGCGTCAGCGTCGGCGACGAGGCCGCGTCGGCATGAGGGACCAACTTGTCGCGAGCCTCGACGTCCTATCTGGTGGCACGAG
>JBBILK010000041.1:5357-9961 GCA_037444965.1 Actinomycetota bacterium
CTGCACGCGCCCGGCGGACAGCCGAGAGGAGGCGAAGTCAGACTTCGGGCGGTTCGGTGTTGACGCCGGCCGGTGAAGGTCGTATACAAAGCGTCTCACGGCGCCGATCGCGCGCCGTTCTTCGGAGCGCTCCGCGCGGGGAACGAGCGGGCGAGGAGAAAGGAGCAAGAGGGGATGAGTGACTGGCGAGAGAGGGACCGAGACCAGCTCGAGCGGCACCTCGAGCACGAGCTGAAGAAGCGGGGTCTCACCCGGCGCGACCTGATGAAGGGCGGTATGGGCATGGCCAGCGCCCTCGGCCTCGGCGCGCTCTTCGCCGCCTGCGGCGGAGGGGAGGAGGCGGCTCCGCCGGCCGAGACCGCGCCCGCGACAACGGGCGAGGCAGCGCCGCCTCCCGCGGAGGCGTTCACCGGCACGCTCCGCGTGCTCGGCCTGGGCGTCGACCTGCAGGCAGCCGACGGGCGCCCCGGCGCTCAGCCGGGTGCTCCGGTCGCGGAGGAGGCGGAGAAGGCGCTCGGCTTCAAGGTCGAGTTCACGGTCAAGACGACGACCGAGATGGAGCAGATCGCGCTGACCCAGCCCGAGTCGTTCGACATCTTCTCGGGCTACCACTACATGTACGACCGCCTCTGGCCGTCGGGGAACTTCCAGCCGGTCGAGATCGCGAAGATCACCGAGTGGGCGAACGTCAACAACTTCTTCAAGCTCGGCAAGGTCGACCCGGCCAGCACGACCTGCACGGTCGGCCAGGGCGACGCGCCGGTGACGAAGCTCTACGTCGACCCGGACAAGTCGGGCGCGTGGGCCACGTCGCCCGAGACCAACGTCGAGAACGAGGGCGTCCTCATCCAGTGGGCCGATCTCACCGCCTCGCCCATCGCCGGCGTCGGCTCCGAGCCGGCGTACTGCACGGGGGTGCCTCACTGCTTCAACCAGGACTCGATGGGGTACAACGCGGACGTGATCGCCAAGGAGCCGAACGAGGTCTCCTGGGCCGAGCTCTTCAACCAGAGCTACAAGGGCCGTGTCGCGCTGCTCGCCGACCCGTCGATCGCCCTCCAGGACGCCGGCAACGCGGCGCTCGCGACGGGGCTCGTGGACAGCTTCGGCTCGCTCGGAAACATGACGACCGAAGAGATGGACCTCATGTTCAAGATCCTCACCGACCTGAAGAGCCAGGGCCACTTCCACGGCTTCTGGGGCGACTTCAACGAGTCGGTGAACTTCATGGCCTCGGGCGAGGTCGTGATCGAGTCGATGTGGTCGCCGGCTGTGGCCGTGCTCGTCTCCCAGGGGTTGAACGTCCGCTACGCGGCTCCGATCGAGGGCTTCCGCGGCTGGTCGGGCGCCCAGGCGATCTCGGCCAAGGTCACCGATCCGTCGACGCTGCAGGCCTGCTACGACTACATCAACTGGTGGTTCACGGGCCTCCCGGGCTCCCTGATGATGCGCCAGGGCTACTACTACGCCTACCAGGAGCCGACCCGCCAGTACGTCGAGCCGGCGGAGTGGGACTACTGGATCGACGGCAAGCCGGCTGCGACGGACCTCGCGGGCATCACCGGTCAGGTCGGAGACATCAAGGCCGGTACGACGCGCGACGGCGGCTCCTTCCTCGATCGCGCGTGCCACCTCAGCACGTGGAACTCGCACCCGCAGGAAGAGGAGTACATGACCACCAAGTGGAACGAGTTCCAGGCCGCGTAGGCGGGATGGCGGAAGAGAGCACGACGACGAACCCCGAGCAGGAGGGGGCGGCGACCACCGCCCCCTCCGCTGCCGTGCAGGGCTCCGGGCTCGAGCTCAGGAACCTGACGAAGGTCTTCCCCGGCGGCACGCTCGCCGTCGACGACGTCAACCTGACGATCGCGCACGGGGAGTACGTCGTCCTCCTCGGCCCGTCCGGCTGCGGCAAGACGACGACGCTCAGGATGATCGGCGGCCACGAGGTGCCGACGAGCGGCGAGATCCTCCTCGACGGCGAGAGCCTGCTCGGGCTCACACCCGACAAGCGGCCGACGACCACGGTCTTCCAGCACTTCGCCCTCTTCCCGCACCGGACGGTGCTCGAGAACGTCGAGTTCGGTCTCAAGATGCACGGCTCGGCGAAGGAGGAGCGACGCGAGCGGGCGTTCGAGGCGCTCGAGATGGTCGGTCTGAAGGAGCTTCACGACCGTAAGCCGCGGGCGCTCTCGGGCGGCCAGCAGCAGCGCGTCGCCCTCGCCCGCGTGCTCGTCACGAAACCGAAGGCGCTGCTCCTCGACGAGCCGCTCGGCGACCTCGACCGGCTGCTCCAGCTGCGGATGCGGGTCGAGCTGCGCAACCTCCAGCGCCAGCTCGGCCTGATGTTCATCCACGTGACGCACAACCAGGAGGAGTCGCTCTCGATGGCCGACCGGATCGTCGTCATGAACGACGCACGGATCCAGCAGATCGGCGATCCCCTGACGATCTCGACGAGGCCGGCGAACGAGCTCGTGGCGATGTTCATGGGTGACAACAACGTCGTCCGCGGCAGGGTCGTCTCCCGGGAGGGCGACCGGCTGATCGTCGACGACGGCAGGGTCAAGGCGAGCGTCGTCGTGCCGGGTTCCGAGCACGAGGTGGGCGCGCCTGCGTCAGTGTCGGTGCGGGCGGCCGCGGTCCGCCTCGACGGGGGCGGCGCAGACGGCCTCAACCAGGCCGAGTGCGAGGTCGTCTTCGTCGAGTACCTCGGCGATCTCGTCAAGCTGCACCTGGCGGTGCAGGGTGAGCGAATGCTGGCGAAGGTCCCCGGAGACCTCTACCCGTCGCTCCGGGGAACGGAGGGGCAGGTCGTCCGGGTCTCCTGGAAGGAAGAGGATGTCCAGCTCCTCGGGACCTGAGGGCGAGGTCCCCCGCCTCGACATCGCGGAGATCGAGGAGGCCGAGCGCCTCGTCGAGCAGGAGCCGCCCGAGGCCGAGCGCGCGCTCGGCGAGCAGGCGATGGCGGGCGAGCGCCGCCGCGGGCTCGTGACGCTCGCGTGGGCGACGCCGGGGACGCTGTGGCTGCTCTTCTTCCTCGTCGCCCCGCTCGTGATGATCATCCTCGTCAGCTTCTGGACGCAGACCGTGTCCGGCTTCGACTAGGCGTGGACGCTCGACAACTACGACCGGCTGTTCGGCGACTCGACGTACTGGAACCAGCTCAAGCAGAGCTTCTTCAACTCGCTGATCGTCGTCGGGGCGACGCTCGTGCTCGGCTTCCCGGTCGCCTACTTCCTCGCCTTCAAGGTCGAGACGCTGCGCAACCAGATCGCGCTCTTCATCGTCGCGCTCGCGCCGTTCTGGACGAGCTACATCATCCGAGCGATCGCCTGGACGTACCCGCTGATGGGACGCCAGGGCGCGGTCAACGAGATCCTGCTCAAGATCGGGATCATCGACGAGCCGATCGAGATCCTCTCGTTCTCGAACTTCTCGGTCGTCCTGTTCATGATCGAGCTGTACGTCTTGTTCATGATCACGCCGCTCTTCTTCATGCTCGCCCAGGTCGACCGGAGCGCGCTCGAGGCGGCGAGGGACCTCGGCGCGAGCTGGCTGAAGAGCTTCCGCGAGGTGATCCTGCCGCAGGCGGCGCCGGGCGTGGTGATCGGCTCGATCTTCATCTTCGTGCTCTCGATGGGGGAGTACGGGACGGTGCGCATCGTCGGCGCGAACGCGATCGCCTCGGTCGGCACGATCGTGCAGAACCAGTACCTCGCGGTGCAGTACCCGACCGCGGCCGCGTCGGCCGTGTTCCTCGTGCTCGCGATGATGGCCGGGATCTTCATCCTGCTCCGGTTCTCGAACCTGCGCGAGGAGCTCTGAGCCGGGCGTGAACAGGGCCAAGTGGTCGAAGCGGGCGCTGGCGGCCTACTTCGTCGTCTTCCTGATCTTCCTCTACGGGCCGATCCTCGTGATGGCGGTGCTGAGCTTCCAGGGGTTGCGGGGGCGGTTCACCTTCCCCCTCGTCGACCCGGGGGTGGGCTGGTACGAGAACATCTTCAACCCGGACGCGCCGCTCTCGCAGGCGCCGGCGATCAAGGAGGCGACGCTCACCTCCCTCTACCTCGCGCTCGGCACCGGAATCGTCACCACGCTGCTCGCGCTCAGCCTCTCGATGGCCTTCCGGCGGAGGTTCCGCGGCGACTCGGTTCTCTTCCTCCTGGTTCTCCTCTGCCTGATGACGCCGGGGTTCCTGCTCGCGTTCGGTACGGCCCTCTTCTGGCAGCAGCTCGGGATCCTGCCCGGGATGTGGAAGACGGCGCTCGGAACGAACGTGATCTGGGCGCTGCCCTTCGGATTCCTCGTCATGCTCGCGGTCTGGAACCGCTATGACCGGCGGATCGAGGAGGCCGCACGGGACCTCGGCGCGAACGCGAAGACGACCTTCCGGGAGGTCACGCTGCTGCTGATCTGGACGGGCCTGCTCGGCGCCTTCCTGTTCGGCTTCACGCTCTCCTGGAACGAGTTCGACCGCAGCTCGATCCTCCTCGGCGCAGGCAAGGTGACGCTGCCGACGCTGATCTTCGGCCTGACCACCGGCGGCACGATCCGTCCCAACCTGTACGCGCTCGGCACCATCACGACCTTCTTCAGCCTGT
>JBBILK010000041.1:10043-11016 GCA_037444965.1 Actinomycetota bacterium
GAGGCAGCGGCCGCCGCAGCGGCGGAGGAGCTCGGCGAGGTCGTCGGCGTCGACACGGAAGCTCCCGGTCTCGGCGGCTCGCCGGGTCCCTAGGAATCCGGAGCGCCGTGGCCATCGTCGTCGTCTCGACCGGCGGGACGATCGCGATGCGGCCGGACCCGGCGACGGGCAAGCTCGTCCCGGCGGTGAGCGGGGAAGAGCTCGTCGAGCTGCTCGCCTGGCCGGACGCGCCGCCGATCGAGCTCGACCCGTTCGCGAACGTGCCGAGCTTCTACATGCACGGCGAGCTCGCGCTCTCGCTCGCCCGGCGCGTGCGCGACCACGCCTCCGGGGGGAGCGGCGTCGTCGTCGCGCACGGCACCGACACGATGGAGGAGACGGTCTACCTGATCGACCGTCTGCTCGGCCTCACGACGCCGCCGGTCGTGCTCACGGGCGCACAGCGCGGTGCCCAGGAGCCCGACGCCGACGGTCCCCGCAACCTTCGAGACGCGATCCGTGCCGCCGGCGCCGGGGCGCTCCGCGGCTGCGGCGCCGTCGTCTGCTTCGGCGGCGAGCTCCACGCCGCGCGCGAGGTCCGCAAGGTGCACACGTCGGCGCTCGCGGCCTTCGCCTCGCCCGGGTACGGGCCGATCGGCCACGTCGACGGCGCCCGGGTCGTTCTCCGCCGGCGCCCGGTCAGGCGCCTTCCGTTCGCCGATCCGGCGGAGCCGCTGCCGCGGGTCGATCTGATCCGCCTCTACGCCGGCGCGGACACCGTCTTCCTGCGCGCCTCCGTCGCCGCGGGCGCGAAGGCGATCGTCGTCGAGGGCACCGGGCGCGGGAACGCGAACGAGCAGGTCGTCGAGGGCGTCCGCGAGGCGGTCGAGGGCGGCGTACCGGTCGTCGTTGCCTCGCGCTGCGCCGCCGGTCGTGTCGAGCCCGTCTACGGGCGCGGCGGCGGCAAGGATCTCGCCGAGGCGGGGGCGCTCTT